>NZ_JBSFTT010000016.1:0-203090 GCF_053591415.1 Streptomyces sp. NPDC003032
GGGGACGCTCGCGTGTGGGGCGCAAAACGCTTGCCGTTACCCGGAGTTGGGGTGCTTGGATCCCTGGATGTCCGTTCCGATGCGGCAAGATCCGGTTTGTTGTTACAGAACCTTGTTGAACAAGTCACAGCTGCATGTAGGTATTGATCTGCGCGCGTCAATCAGTCAGGGTTTCGTCCCAACACCCGGAGATCTTCCGGGCGTCAGGGGACGTCACGACGACTTGTTCGCCACGGCAGTCCTCCGGCAAGACAGCTGAATACCCCCCACATCCCCCCACACACCACGAGGAGACCCCTCCTTCATGGCAACTCACAAGCGCGCCCGCACGATGAAGCTCACCGCCGCGATAGCCACCACCGCCACCGCGATCGGTGTCACCGTCTTCGCCACCTCCTTCGCCGGCGCGGCCACCCCCGCCGAGGGCAAGGTCTACGGCGCCGACGCCAAGGGCGCCGTCGCCGGCAGCTACATCGTCATGCTCGACGAGAAGGCGGACAAGGACGCCAAGTCCGACCTCGCCGAGGAGTACGGCGGCGAGCTCAGGCGCAACTACTCCTCCGCCATCAACGGCTTCTCGGCCAAGGGCCTGAGCGAGACGGAGGCCAAGCGCCTGGCCGCCGACCCGGCCGTCGGCAAGGTCGTCCAGTCGAAGAGGTTCACCATCGACGCCACCCAGGACAGCCCGCCCTCCTGGGGCCTGGACCGCATCGACCAGGCGGACGCCGCGGGCGACAGCAAGTACACCTACCCGGACGCCGCGGGCGAGGGCGCCACCGCGTACGTCATCGACACGGGTGTCCGCGTCAGCCACAAGGACTTCGGCGGCCGAGCCACCTCCGGCTTCGACGCCATCGACAACGACGACAACGCCGACGACGGCAACGGCCACGGCACGCACGTCGCCGGGACCATCGCAGGCGAGGCGCACGGCGTCGCCAAGAAGGCGAAGATCGTCGCGGTCCGCGTCCTGGACGACCAGGGCTCCGGCACCACCGAGCAGGTCGTCGCGGGCATCGACTGGGTCACCAAGAACCACCAGGGCCCCTCCGTCGCCAACATGAGCCTCGGCGGCGGCGCGGACGAGGCGCTCGACGCGGCCGTCCAGAAGTCGATCGCCGCGGGCGTCACCTACGCGGTCGCCGCCGGCAACGAGTCCAGCGACGCCTCCCAGGTCTCCCCGGCCCGTGTGAAGGAGGCCATCACGGTCGCCTCCTCCACCAAGGACGACGCGCAGTCGGACTTCTCCAACTTCGGCTCCGCCGTGGACCTCTACGCCCCGGGCTCGGACATCACCTCCGCCTGGAACACCGGTGACGACGCCACCAACACCATCTCCGGTACGTCGATGGCGACCCCGCACGTCGTGGGCGCCGCCGCCGTCTACGTCGCCGCCCACCCGGACGCCGAGCCCGCGGACGTCGCCAAGGCCCTGACCGACGGCGCCACCCCGGACAAGATCTCCAACCCGGGCGAGGGCACGCCCAACAAGCTCCTGAAGGTCGTCGGGTAACCCTCGCCGCCCGCTGAGCCGCGGCCGCCGTGCCCACCCCCACGGGGCACGGCGGCCGCTCCACCGTCCGCGCAGAGGTGCGGGTCTGAACTCCGGGTGCAGCACCTCCCCGAAGAGCTTCGGCGAGTCGCACGGAGGACGGGTGGCGGCTCTGGTTCCACCAGGGGACACCCTTCAGCGGGGGGTGAGAGGCTGCTGAACCCGGGAGGTCAGCAGCAGAGTGGTGCTGCCGTTCTCCTCCGGAACCTCGCGCTGCTGGGTGTAGCCGAGGCGTTTGAGGACGGTGATGGAGGCGGTGTTCTCCGCGTCCACGGTCGCGTGCACCTCGGCGAGCCCGAGGGTCTCGTGCCCGTACGAGGTCAGCAGCCGCGCCAGCTCCGTACCCAGTCCGAGGCCCCAGCTCTCCCTGGTCAGCCCGTAGACGATCTCGTGCCCGTCGAGCCAGGTCTCCGGGGAGGGCTTGATCTCGGCGTGCCCGACATAGCGTCCCTCGTACCGCACCGCCCACACGGGAAAGCGCTCCTCGGCGTAGACGAGGCTGAATATCCGCCCGAACAACGCGCGGTCCTCCGCCGCGCTCCGCACCCCGTCCCCGAACCAGCGGCCCACCGCCTCGTCCTGGAAGAGCGTGACGAAGTGCGTCTCGTCGGCGGCGGCATAGGCACGGAGCGAGAGACGTTCGGACCGTAGTTCGGGTGTCATCCGCGAGACGGTAAGGGGCGGGGACGGGCGGGGCAAGCGCTTTACCCCACCGTTCGCGGCAGCCCGATGGGATTGGGGTAGGGCAGGACGCCGGAGTTCTGGATGGAGCGGGCCGCCGGGTGGAGGGCGGTGAGGAGGGTGTCCGTCGCGGGGATGGTGAGGGGACGCAGGAGGCGGTCCGACAGGCGGTCCGTGTCATCCTCGATCAGTTCGCGTTCCGTCACACCGCGTTCGGTGACGCGGCCCGCCGTGTCGATCAGGCCGCGGCCGCGCAGCCGGTCCACGGACGTCGCCCACTCCTCCTGGCTCCAGCCGCGGTCCTGGCGGATGCGTGCCGCGTCCACCCTGCCGGTCGCGGCCGCCAGGGCGAGGGCCTCGCACGCGTCCAGGCCGTGGTCGGCGAGGGCCGCGACATGCGCGTCACCGCGGAACTCGCGTACGCACGTGGCCAGTTGCCACAGGCGTTCCACGGGGTCGGCGCGGTCCGTCAGGTCGCGGTTGGCGGCGAACAGGGGGCGGGCCAGGGGCGGTGCGTCCTCGACCACGGCTGTCAGGGGCGGGTTGGCAGCTGTCGTCAGGACCGCTATGTCGGGGACCAGTTGGCGCAGGGCGCGGGCCGCGAGGCGGGCCCGCTCCTCGACGACCCGGTCCGGTGAGGCGTACTCCCAGGCCGAGGGCAGGGCGCGCGCCACCATGCCCGGCGCGAAGACACCGAGTGCCGCCGAGGCGACGCCCGGCCCGACGCGGCCCATCGGCGCGGTACGGGCGGCGAAATACCCCATCCAGAAGCCCTTGAGGCCCACCGCGCGGCCGAGGCCGCGGCAGCGCTCCTCGAAGTAGATCACCGCGTGCAGGGGTTCGGTCCGCAGCCACAGTGTGCGGGATCGGCTCGGGGTCATGAACCCACAAGCTAGGCCAGTGCGGGAATCCGCGCCAGAGGAGCAACGGGGCAGGCCTCGGGCGCGTACGTCTCGTCGTAGCGCCGCACGAGCAGTCGCGCCACCGCTGGTGCGGGGCCGAGGACGTCCGCCAGTACGTCCGCTCCGGCGGCGCCCCGCGCGATGCGGTCCGGCAGGAAACCGGGCGCGAGGACGTAGGGCGCGACCGCCACTCGCCGTACTCCGGGCACGGCACGCAGTGCGCGCACGGCGTCCTCCGTGCGCGGCAGGGATGCGGAGGCGAACGCAGGCCGCACGGCACACCAACCGGTGAGCCGCCACTCCCGCGCGATTTCAGCGATCACTGCGATCGCCTCCGGGTCCGATGACCCCGCCGAGGCCAGCACGACCCCGGTCGAGGACTTGTCGGCGGGGTCGAGCCCCGCCTCGTACAACCGCTGCTCCAGGGCGTGCAGGAGGAGCGGGGACGGGCCGAGTACCGGTGCCTGGCGGACGCGCAGGGACGCGGGGGCCTCACGCAGCACCGCCGGGATGTCCGCCTTCGCGTGGAACGCGCGCGTCAGGAGGAGCGGCAGTGCCACGACGTCTCGTACGCCCTCGGCCGCGAGCCTCTCCAACACATCCGGCACCGAGGGGGCGTTGAAGTCCAGGAAGCCCGTCTCCACCCGGAGCCCCGGGCGCAGCGAGCGCACCCGGCGCACCAGCGCGTGCACGGTCGCGGCGTGCCGCGGGTCGCGGCTGCCGTGGGCGATGACGAGCAGTACGGGCCGGTGGGTGAGGAGTACGGGTCGGCGCATGGTCGGTCAGCTCTTCACGAGGAGACCGCGGCCGCGCAGCACGCGCCGCTCCAACGGGCTGAAGATGAGCAGGTCGATGGCGATGCCGACGATCAGGATGAGGAAGATGGCCAGGAAGATCATGGGCATGGAGCTGGCGTTGCGGCCGTTCTCCAGGAGCTGGCCGAGGCCCACGCCCAGCTCCGGCGACGACGCGATGATCTCGGCGGCCATCAGGGAGCGCCAGGAGAACGCCCAGCCCTGCTTGAGCCCCGCGAGATAGCCGGGCAGCGCCGCCGGGAGCACGATGTGCCAGGTGTGCCGCAGGCCCGTCGCGCCGAGCGTGCGGCCCGCGCGCAGGAACAGCGGCGGCACCTGGTCGACGCCCGACACCAGGCCGTTGGCGATGGACGGCACGGCGCCGAGCAGGATCACCGCGTACATCATCTTGTTCTCCAGGCCCAGCCAGAGCACCGCCGGCGGCACCCAGGCCACGGAGGGAAGCGACTGGAGTCCGGAGAGGATCGGGCCGATCGCGGCCCTGATGAACCGCACCCGGGCGACGATCAGCCCGAGCGGCGTGCCGATCGCCAGGGCGAAGACGAAGCCGAGCAGGCCGCGTGAGACGGATGTCCAGATGAAGTCGAGGAGCGTGCCCTGCAGCCACGCCTCGCGCACCTCGTCCCAGACCGCGGACGGCGACGGCAGCTTGCCCGGGTCGTCGACGACCTCGAAGGAGACCAGCGCCTGCCAGACCAGCAGGACGAGCAGCACCGCGGTGAGCGGCGGAAGCACCTTCTGCACCAGGACCTGGCGCACCGGGGTGCGGACAGGCCCCGCGGTCGTCTCCAGCGCGTCGAGACCCGCCTCGAGACCGGCGAGATCCTGGCCGTCCTCCTTCACGGTCTTGACGGTCGTCCCAGTGTCCGAGCCGGTCGTCTCAGTGCTGGCCATGGCGGCGGATCTCCCCACGCAGTTTTTCGGTGATCTCGACGGACAGCTCCGCCACCGCGGAGTCCTCGATGCGGCGCGGGTGCGGGATGTCGACCCGCCACTCGTGCGCCACCCGGCCGGGACGCGACGAGAGGAGCACGACGCGCTGGGCGAGGCGCACGGCCTCGCGGACGTTGTGCGTGACGAAGAGGACGGAGACGTTCGTCTCGCGCCAGACGCGGGTCAGCTCGTCGTGCAGCACGTCCCGGGTGATCGCGTCGAGCGCCGCGAACGGCTCGTCCATCAGCAGGAGCCTGCTGTCCTGCGCGAGCGCGCGGGCCAGCGCCACGCGCTGGCGCATGCCGCCGGACAGTTCGTGCACGCGCTTGCCGTACGACCCTTGCAGCCGGACGAGTTCGAGCAGCTCCTCGGTCTTCGGGCGGCGCTCCGCCTTGGGTACGCCGCGCAGCTTCAGGGCGAGTTCGATGTTCTTGCCCGCGGTCAGCCACGGGAAGAGCGCGTGCTCCTGGAACATCAGGGCGGGCCGGCCGTCCGTCGTGATGGCGCCCGCCGAGGGCTTGTCGAGCCCGGCGACCAGATTGAGCAGCGTCGACTTCCCGCAGCCCGAGGCTCCCAGGAGCGTGACGAACTCGCCCGGCGCGACATCGAGCGTGATGTCGTCGAGGACGAGCTGGGACCCGGCGGGACCGCCGAAGGACTTCGATACGTGCTCGATCCGGGCGGCCTGCGTTGTCGCGGTGCGGATGTCGTCCGCGGCCTCGGCGAGGGTGGTCGCCATGGTCGTCACCTCCTGGGAACTCCTGGGAACTGGGCTTATTCCGGGACTACTCGACGCCGAGACCGGCGTCGTCGACCGGGGACTCACCCGCGGCCTGGAGGACCTTGTTCAGCGGACGGAGGTCGTAGATGCCCTTGAGGTCGGGCTTCTCCAGGAGGCCGGCCTTGACCGCGTGGTCCGCCTCCGCGTAGAGGGTGGCGGCCAGCGGGTCGTTGGTCGTCCGGATGGACTTCCACGCCGGGTCAAGGACCTCGGCGGGCAGCGCCTTGCCGGAGTCCGCCTTGAGCTGGGCGTTCGCGGCGGCCTTCGCCTTGTCCGGGTTCTTCTCGATCCACGCGTTGGTCTTCACGGCGCCGCGCAGGACGGCCTCGACGACCTTCGGGTGCTCCTTCAGGAAGCTCTGCTTCACGATGATGTTGGTGATCACGAACTTCTTGTCCGGCCAGAGGTCCGCCTCGTCGAGGAGGACCTTGCCGCCCTCGGCGACCAGCTTGGACGCGGTCGGCTCGGGCACCCAGGCGCCGTCGATGGAGCCGGACTTGTAGGCGTCCGGGGTGATCTTGTTGTCGGTGCGGACCACCGACACGTCGCCCTTGCCGCTCTGCGCGTCGACCTGCCAGCCCTGCTCGGCGATCCAGTTGAGGAAGGCCACGTCCTGCGTGTTGCCGAGCTGCGGCGTCGCGATCTTCTTGCCCTTGACGTCGTCCAGGGACTTGATCTTCTCGGGGTCCACGACGAGCTTCACGCCGCCGGAGGCCGACCCGCCGATGACGCGCAGGTTCGTGCCCTGGGACTTGACGTAGCCGTTGATGGCGGGCGAGGGACCGATCCAGCCGATGTCGATCGAGCCCGCGTTCAGCGCCTCGATCTCCGAGGGACCGGCGTTGAACTGGGAGTACTTCGCCTCCGTGCCGCCCAGCTCCTTCTGGAACAGGCCCTCACGGCTGCCGACCAGGGCGGTGGCGTGAGTGAGGTTCGGGAAGTAGCCGATCTTCACGCTGTCCAGGCCGTCGATCTTCTTCGCGCCCGCGGCGACCTTGGACCTGTCGTCCTGGTCCGTCGCCTCGGAGCCGTAGCCGCAGGCGCCGAGCGCCAGGGCCAGCAGGGGCAGCGCCGCCAGGGCGACGAGTCGGGTACGTGGTGCAGGCACGGGAGGTGGTCCCCTCGTTGGCCCGGCGCACGCCGTCAGGTCGTGGCCGGGAGATCGGCAGGTCTTCGTCTTCGCGTACGTCGTACGGGGAGGGCGCGCATGCGGTGCGCGTACGTCATCACGCACATCGCGCCACTCCGCCCTGCCCGCTGCCGAGGGCGCCGCTGCCGATGCGGCCGCCCTCCTTCGCGAACGTCGCGAACACGTCGACGTAGGTCATGTCAGAAGTCCCAGCCCTCGTCATCGGCCGGGGCCACGGTCTTGGCCCCGGGTGCGGTGGCGAAGGCCCCGCCCGCCATGCCCGCCGCGAGCGTCGTGCCGTCGGCCGGGTCGATCAGCAGGAACGAGCCGGTGCGCCGGGAGTCCGCGTACGCGTCGAGCGCGAGGGGCTCGGCGGTACGGACCTTCACGCGCCCGATGTCGTTGGCGACGAGCTGCCCGGGCTCCGGGTGCTGGGACAGGTCGTCGAGGGTCAGCCGCGAGGGGATCTCCTTGACGATCGCCTTGACCGTGCGGGTGGTGTGCTTGAGCAGCACCCGCTGGCCGACGCCGAGCGGGGTGTCCGCGACGTGGCAGACCGTCGCCTCGATGTCCTGCGTGGCGGGCGGGATGTCGCTGCTCGGCACGATCAGGTCGCCGCGCGAGATGTCGATGTCGTCCTCCAGGAGCAGGGTGATGGACTGTGGCGTCCATGCCACGTCCACGGCCTTGCCCAGCAGGTCGATTCCGGTGATCTTGGAGGTGCGGCCCGAGGGCAGGACCGTCACCGACTCGCCGACACGGAAGGTACCGGCGGCGATCTGGCCCGCGTACCCGCGGTAGTCGGGGTGTTCGGCGGTCTGCGGTCGGATCACGTACTGCACGGGAAGCCGTGCGTGGCAGGAGGTCAGGTCGTGGCTGACCGGGACCGTCTCCAGGTGCTCCAGGACGGTGGGGCCGCCGTACCAGTCCATGTTCGAGGACGGCTCGACGACATTGTCGCCGGTGAGCGCGGAGATCGGGATCGCGGTGATCTCCGGGACGCCCAACTGCCCGGCGTACGCGGTGAACTCCTCGGCGATCTCGGCGAAGATCTGCTCGTCGTACGCCACGAGGTCCATCTTGTTGACGGCCAGGACGACGTGCGGGACGCGCAGCAGGGCGGCGACGGCGGCGTGCCGGCGGGTCTGCTCGATGACGCCGTTGCGGGCGTCGACGAGGACGACGGCGAGGTCGGCGGTGGAGGCGCCGGTGACCATGTTGCGGGTGTACTGCACATGTCCCGGCGTGTCGGCCAGGATGAACCGGCGCCGGGCGGTGGCGAAGTAGCGGTAGGCCACATCGATGGTGATGCCCTGCTCGCGCTCGGCCCGCAGGCCGTCGGTGAGCAGCGCCAGGTCGGGCGCGTCGGCGCCCCGGTCGGCCGACACGCGCTGGACGGCCTCCAGCTGGTCGGTGAGGACCGACTTGGAGTCGTGCAGCAGGCGGCCCACGAGGGTGGACTTGCCGTCGTCGACGGAACCGGCGGTGGCGAACCGCAGCAGGGTGGTGGCCGACAGATCGGCCAGCTGCCCGGCGGTGGCGGTGGTGGTGTTGCTCATGGTTAGAAGTACCCCTCGCGCTTGCGGTCTTCCATCGCGGCCTCGGAGAGCTTGTCGTCGGCCCGCGTGGCCCCGCGCTCGGTCAGGCGGGAGGCGGCGATCTCGGCGATGACGGCGTCCAGCGTGGTGGCGTCGGAGTCGACGGCACCGGTGCAGGACATGTCGCCCACCGTGCGGTAGCGGATCAGCCGCTTCTCAGTCGTCTCGTGGTCCTTGGGGCCGCCCCACTCGCCCGCGGTCAGCCACATCCCCGAGCGCTGGAACACCTCCCGCTCGTGCGCGAAGTAGATCTGCGGCAGCTCGATGTCCTCGCGGGCGATGTACTGCCACACGTCCAGCTCGGTCCAGTTGGAGAGCGGGAACACCCGCACGTGCTCGCCGGGCGCGTGGCGGCCGTTGTAGAGCTGCCACAGCTCGGGGCGCTGGCGGCGCGGGTCCCACTGCGAGAACTCGTCGCGCAGCGAGAACACCCGCTCCTTGGCGCGCGCCTTCTCCTCGTCGCGGCGCCCGCCGCCGAAGACGGCGTCGAACTTCTCGCTCTGGATCTTCTCGGTGAGCGGCACGGTCTGCAGCGGATTGCGTGTCCCGTCGGGGCGCTCGCGCAGCTTTCCGGCGTCGATGTACTCCTGCACGGAGGCGACGTGCAGCCGCAGCCCGTGCTCGGCCACCGCCCGGTCGCGGTACTCGATGACCTCGGGGAAGTTGTGCCCGGTGTCGACGTGCAGCAGCGAGAAGGGGACCGCGGCGGGCGCGAACGCCTTCAGCGCCAGATGCAGCATGACGATGGAGTCCTTGCCGCCGGAGAAGAGGATCACCGGCCGCTCGAACTCGCCCGCGACCTCGCGGAAGATGTGCACCGCCTCGGACTCCAGGGCGTCCAGGTGGCTGAGCGCGTACGGGCTGTCGGTGCCCTCGCCGGTCACAGTGGCGACGGTGGTCATGCCAGACCCCTCTCGGTGAGCAGCGCGTGCAGGGCCGCGGCGGACTCGGCCACCGTCTGGTCCTGCGACTCGATGCGCAGATCGGGCGAGTCGGGCTCCTCGTAGGGGTCGTCGACCCCGGTGAGCCCGGAGATCTCGCCGGCCGCCTGCTTGGCGTACAGGCCCTTCACATCACGTACGGAGCAGACCTCGACCGGCGTCGCGACATGCACCTCGACATACGCGGTGCCGCCCGCCTGGTGGCGCTTGCGCACCGCCTCACGGCTGTCCGCGAACGGCGCGATCACCGGTACGAGGGTCAACACGCCGTTGCGGGCCAGGAGTTCGGAGACGAAGCCGATCCGCTGCACGTTGGTGTGCCGGTCCTCACGGCTGAAGCCGAGGCCCGCCGAGAGGAACTCACGGATCTCGTCGCCGTCGAGCACCTCGACGCGGCGGCCCTCCTCGCGCAGCCGGCCCGCCAGTTCGTACGCGATGGTCGTCTTGCCGGCACTGGGCAGGCCGGTGAGCCAGACGGTGGCTCCGCTCACGTGGTTCTCCTGGGTCTCTCGCCGCCGAGTGTCCGGCTGCTGTGTCTCTCGCTGTGCCGCGGTCATCCGTGGATCCCGCACTCGGTCTTGGCGTTCCCGGCCCAGCGGCCGGCCCGCGCGTCCTCCCCTTCGAGGAGGCGGCGGGTGCAGGGGGCGCAGCCGACCGAGCCGTAACCGTCCATCAGGAGGGGGTTGGTGAGGATGCCGTGCTCGGCGACGTAGGCGTCGACGTCGTCCTGCGTCCAGCGGGCGATCGGCGACACCTTGACCTTCCGCCGCTTCTCGTCCCAGCCGACGACCGGGGTGTTCGCCCGGGTCGGCGACTCGTCGCGGCGCAGCCCTGTGGCCCATGCCGCGTACGAACCGAGGCCGTCCTCAAGGGGCTTGACCTTGCGCAGCCTGCAGCACAGGTCGGGGTCGCGGTCGTGCAGCCTCGGTCCGTACGCGGCGTCCTGCTCGGCCACGGTCTGACGCGGCGTCAAGGTGATGACGTTGACGTCCATCACGGCCTCGACGGCGTCGCGGGTGCCGATGGTCTCCGGGAAGTGGTAGCCCGTGTCGAGGAAGACGACGTCGACGCCGGGCATGGCCCGCGAGGCGAGGTGCGCGACGACGGCGTCCTCCATCGAGGAGGTCACGCAGAACGTGTCGCCGAAGGTGTCGACCGCCCACTGGAGGATCTCCAGGGCGGACGCCTCCTCCAGGTCGCGCCCGGCCCGCTCGGCGAGCACCTTCAACTCGTCGTTCACGCGCTCTGTCTGGGTGACAGTCATATCTGGTCCCCTCCACCGTCGGTGTGCTGAACTCCCCGGGCGAGCAGCCCGAGGAACTTCAGCTGAAAGGCCCGGTTGCACGCCGCGCATTCCCAGGCGCCATGCCCGGTCTCGTTCGGTCGCAGGTCCTCGTCACCGCAGTAGGGGCAGTGGAAGGGGGCGGCTCGCTCGCTCACTTCAGGTCCTCCTCGGAGGCGCGCGCGGTCCAGGTGGCGAAGCGCTCGCCGTCCGTGCGCTGTTCCTGGAACCGCTTGAGGACCCGCTCGACGTAGTCGGGCAGTCCGTCCGCGGTGACCTTCAGGCCGCGGACCTTGCGGCCGAAGCCGGCGTCGAGGCCGAGCGCGCCGCCCAGGTGCACCTGGTAGCCCTCGACCTGCTTGCCGTCGTCGTCGAGGACCAGCTGGCCCTTGAGGCCGATGTCGGCGACCTGGATACGGGCGCAGGCGTTCGGGCAGCCGTTGATGTTGATGGTGATCGGCTCGTCGAACTCCGGGACGCGGCGCTCCAGTTCGTCGATGAGCGAGGCGCCGCGCGCCTTGGTCTCGACGATGGCGAGCTTGCAGAACTCGATGCCCGTGCAGGCCATCGTGCCGCGCCGGAACGGCGAGGCGTTGACCCGCAGATCGAGGGCCTCCAGCGCGGAGACGAGCGAGTCGACCTGCTCCTGGGCGACGTCGAGCACGATCATCTTCTGCTCGGCGGTGGTGCGCAGGCGTCCCGAGCCGTGGGCCTCGGCGACCTCGGCGATCTTCGTGAGGGTGGCGCCGTCCACGCGGCCGACGCGGGGCGCGAAGCCGACGTAGAAGCGGCCGTCCTTCTGCCGGTGCACGCCGAGGTGGTCGCGCCAGATGCCGGCGGGCTGCTCGGGCGCGGGGCCGTCGGTCAGCTTCCGGCCGAGGTACTCGTCCTCCAGGATCCGGCGGAACTTCTCGGGGCCCCAGTCGGCGAGCAGGAACTTCAGGCGGGCGCGGTTGCGCAGCCGGCGGTAGCCGTAGTCGCGGAAGATGCCGATGACGCCGCCGTACACGTCCGGCACGTCCTCCAGCGCCACCCACGCGCCGAGGCGCACGCCCAGCTTGGGGTTGGTGGAGAGGCCGCCGCCGACCCAGAGGTCGAAGCCGGGGCCGTGCTCGGGGTGGTGGACGCCGACGAAGGCGACGTCGTTGATCTCGTGGGCGACGTCCAGCTGCGGGGAGCCGGAGATCGCGGACTTGAACTTCCGCGGCAGGTTCGAGAACTCGGGGTTGCCGATGAAGCGGCGCTGGATCTCGTCGATGGCGGGGGAGCCGTCGATGATCTCGTTCTCGGCGACACCGGCCACCGGTGAGCCGAGGATGACGCGCGGCGTGTCGCCGCAGGCCTCGGTCGTGGAGAGCCCCACGGCTTCGAGCCGCCGCCAGATCTCGGGGACGTCCTCGATGCGGATCCAGTGGTACTGGACGTTCTGCCGGTCGGTGAGGTCGGCGGTCCCGCGCGCGAACTCCTCGGAGATCTCACCGATGACGCGCAGCTGCTCGGTGGTCAGCCGCCCGCCGTCGATGCGGACGCGCAGCATGAAGTACTCGTCGTCCAGCTCCTCCGGCTCCAGGATGGCGGTCTTGCCGCCGTCGATCCCGGGCTTGCGCTGGGTGTAAAGCCCCCACCAGCGCATACGTCCCCGAAGGTCATTGGGGTCGATGGAGTCGAAGCCACGCTTCGAGTAGATCGTCTCAATGCGTGTCCGCACATTGAGACCGTCGTCGTCCTTCTTGAACTGCTCGTTCCCATTGAGCGGCGTGAAGTGACCCACGGCCCACTGGCCCTCGCCGCGGTGACGGCTCGCCTTGCGGCGGGGCGTGGCTGGGGCGGGCTTCTCTGGCGTGGCGGGCATGGGGTTACGTCCTTCGGGGCAGCGGAAAAGCGGCTCTCTGACCTGCGGGTATGGGCACATGCGGAAATGTGCGCGCGGCGCTGCGCAGGGAGGGAAGCGGGGAAGATTGGTGATCAGACGTGCGGCGTCGCTGACTCGATCAGCAAGCCGGACACATGGCGCTGGACATGCGGCCGAGGTCGACGTGACGCCGACTCACCAAGGCAGTTCCAGTGCGATCCATGACGGAAGCGTGTCACGGGACTTTCGGCCCAGTCCAGCATTATCCAAAATGTGGACACCCTTGTCCCGCATCGTGGACAAGGGTGTTGTCGGTCACAGCGAACCGGAAAGCGGAGGGGCCGAATCAGCCGCGGTCGGCCCCCGGCCACGGGCCCGGAGCAGCAACCTCCGCTTCCTGCTCGACCTTGGTGTCGAAGAGCTTGAAACCGCGCCGCTGGTAGTTGTCCATGGCGTGCTCGCCGTCCAGGGAGCAGGTGTGCAGCCAGACCCGCTCGGTCGGCGTGAGTCCCGGCCACCGCTCGGCCAGGTCCCAGGCGCGCGCCACACCGTAAGAGAGGAGGTGCCCGCCGATCCGGCGGCCCCGGAAGGCGGGGAGCAGCCCGAAGTACGTGATCTCGACGACGCCCGGCGCCGCGTCCCCCCGCTCGCCCCGCGCGACCAGCTCCACGTACCCGGCGGGCGTTCCCCTGTCGTACGCGACCCACGTCTCCACACCGGGCCGGTCCAGCAGCTTCTGCCACTCGGCATAGGTCAGGGACAGCCGGTCGGTCCAGCGGACGTCCCCGCCGACGGAAGCGTAGAGGAACCGGCTGAACTCGGGCGACGGCACTTCGGCGCGCACGATCCGCACATCGCCCTCGGGCGCGGCGGCGGGCAGCAGATCGCGGGGAGACGTCTGCTCCAGCGACCACGTGGTGACAGTGAGACTCATGGGGCTCAGCGAATCACGGGCCGGGCTCCTCGACGAGGCCGGGGGCCGGTGTCGAACCGGACCCGCACGATGATGCTCAAGGCCGCGATGATGCTCAAGGCCACGATGATGCTCAAGGCCACGATGACGCTCAAGGCTCCGCCACGCTCCTCGCGTCTCGAATCGCCGGTGCGGTCGAGTGCGGCAGGAGGCCGGCCGGGCTGTCCGGTGATATGACCTCCACCTCGACGTCCTCGTGCAGTCGGTAGGGGCGGTGGGCGAGCAGTCCGCCCAAGTACCGCCGCACTCGGGAGAGTTCCGCCCGGACCGTCACCGTCCGCGCCGGATCACCGAACATGTCCTGTGCCAGCTCCGACGCGCTGCGCCCCTCGCGGTGCGTGGCGAGCAGATAGAGCAACTCGGCGTGGCGCGGGCTCAGTTCGTGCGTCCAGTCGCGGGCGCCGCCGAGCATCGCGAGCGTCCACCGGCGTGGCTCGCTCACATCGAGGACCAGCCGTGTCGCGGGGAGCGGATCCGGTGTCTCGCCCGGGTTCCCCAGGCGCAGCAGCCAGCCGCCGGGCAGCGGCTCCACCCGGCAGGAGCCCAGCGAGGGAAGCCAAGTACGGCCCGCGGCAAGGGACTTGGGCAGGGCGAGGCGGTCAGCGGGGGGCATGCCCGTCACCGCGGCGGTCCAGCCGTGCACGTCCACGGCGATGGCCCGCCCGTCGAGTCTCGCGAGGACCGGGGCCGCCACCGCCCGCAGCCGCTCCAGCGCCGTCACATGCCGCTCGCGCAGCCGGGCCTCGGCGAGCTTGGCCACCGTGTCGACCAGGGCGAGTGTCGCCGGATGCATGCTCCGCAGCGGGCCGCTGACGTCGACCACGCCGAGCAGCCGGCCGTCGCGCGGATCGGTCACCGGCGCACCCGTGCACGTCCACGGGTGGTGGGTCTGCACGAAGTGCTCGGCGGAGAAGACCTGCACGGGGCGGCGCACGATCAGCGGGGTGCCGATGCCGTTCGTGCCGACGACGCTCTCCCCCCAGTCCGCGCCCGGTTCAAAACCGAGCGAGTCCGCCTTGCGCAGCACCGCGGCGCTGCCCTCGCGCCACAGCACCCGTGCCTGCGCGTCGCAGACGACCATGATGTGCTGCGCGGCGTCCGCCACCGAGACCAGGGCGTGGCGCAGGACCGGCAGGATCTCCAGGAGCGGCGAGGCGCGGCGGCGCTCCTCCAGCTCCTCCTCGCTGAGCAGCCGGGCCCGGACGTCGTGGTCGGGATCGACGCCGTCGGTCAGCATGCGCCCCCAGGACTCGTGGATCACCGGCCGGGGCATGACGTGCGGCCGCTGTCCGGAGAGCGTCGCGTCGCGCACCGCCTTCAGGAGCCGCGCGGCGTGTGCGAGGTCCATGGCGGAGAGCCGCGCGAGGTCGATCGTCGAAGGGGCGTTCATCACCACTGGGTCCTTTCCGGCCAGACCAGTGCGTAGCGGCACCCCCTCATCGTGCCTTGCGGAGCGCCGCCCGAGGTATTGGTTCGACGATGAATCAACTGGAGGAGGGCGCGCGTTGCAACCTCATGCAACCCTCGCGAACGGCTGTGCGGTGACGGAATCTGGACACCACGCCGCCCGTGCGGTGTTCATGCTCCTCAAGGGGCCTGAAAGACGGGGGTGGTGCCGTGTCGGCGCAGCACCACCCCCGTGTCAGTACACGCTCTACGCCGTCGGAGCCGCCCGCTCCACCACCGAGGCCAGATCCAGGCTGTGCGGCAGCGTCCCGAACGCCGTGCCCCAGTCCCCGCCGAGCCGTGACGCGCAGAACGCGTCGGACACCTCCGAAGGCGCGTACCGCACGAGCAGCGACCCCTGGAGCACCAGCGCCATGCGCTCCACGAGCCGCCGCGCCCGCGCCTCGATGCCGTCGAGATCGGCCAGCTCCGTCAGCAGGCCCTTGATCGCGCCGTCCAGGCGGTGGTCGGCGCCACGGGCCTTGCCGACCTCCTGGAGGAACGCGTTCAGCGCCTGCGGTTCGCGCTGGAGTGCCCGCAGGACGTCCAGCGCCTGTACGTTCCCCGACCCCTCCCAGATGGAGTTGAGCGGCGCCTCGCGCAGCAGCCGCGGCATGCCCGACTCCTCGACGTAGCCGTTGCCGCCCAGGCACTCCAGCGCCTCGCCGACCATCGGCGTGCACCGCTTGGTCACCCAGTACTTCGCGGCCGGCACCGAGAGCCGCAGGAACGCCCGCTCCTGCTCGCTCCCGTCGTCGTACGCCGCCGCGAGCCGCAGCGCCAGCGTCGTGGCCGCCTCCGATTCGAGCGCCAGATCCGCCAGTACGTTGCGCATGAGCGGCTTGTCGACGAGCTTGCCGCCGAACGCCTCCCGGTACGTGGCGTGGTGCACCGCCTGCGCGACGGCCTGCCGCATCAGCGCCGCCGAACCGATCACACAGTCGAGCCGGGTCGCCGCGACCATCTCGATGATGGTGCGCACCCCGCGCCCCTCGTCACCGACCCGGCGCGCCCACGTCCCGTCGAACTCGACCTCGCTGGAGGCGTTGGAGCGGTTGCCCAGCTTGTCCTTGAGCCGCTGGATGGCGAAGGCGTTCCGCGAGCCGTCCTCCAGGACCCGCGGCACGAGGAAGCAGGTCAGCCCCTGCTCGGCCTGCGCGAGCACCAGGAAACCGTCGGACATGGGCGCGGAGCAGAACCACTTGTGCCCCGTGAGCGCGTACGTCCCGTCCTCGGCGAGCGCCTGCGCCCGCGTCGTATTGGCCCGCACGTCGCTGCCGCCCTGCTTCTCCGTCATGCCCATCCCGAAGAGGGCGCCCGCCTTCTGCGACGCCGGGCGCAGCCCCTGGTCGTAGATGGTCGAGGTGAGGCGCGGCTCCCACTCGGCGGCGAGCGCCGGGTCGGCGCGCAGCGCGGGCACCGCGGCGTGCGTCATCGAGACCGGGCAGCCGTGCCCGCCCTCGGTCTGCGTCCACACCAGGAACCCCGCGGCCCGCCGCACATGCCCGCCGGGCCGCGACCAGGCCCCGGTCAGGCCCGCGCCGACCGCCTTGCCGAGCAGCCGGTGCCAGGACGGATGGAAGTCGACCTCGTCGATGCGGTGGCCGTAGCGGTCGTGGGTGCGCAGCACCGGAGGGTTGTCGTTGGCGAGCGCTCCCCACTCCTGTGCCTGGGCGGAACCGGCGCTGCGGCCGAGCAGCGAGAGCTCGTCACGGGCGGAATCGAGGAGTGCCGGATCCAGATGCCGCTCGACGCCCTCCACGAGGGCCCGGTCGGACGCGAATACGTCATATCCCACCAGGGGCGGAGCCTGGTTGGTCACTGTGTGGGTGGTGGCTGCCATGCCGCTACGGTAAGGAGGTGCACCAGGCAAATGAAACACCCGGGCGTCCCTCGGGACGCTGGAAACGGGCCCGCGCTCTCTACCGCAACGTCTCCAAGCGCAGGACCGCCTGGCTGCTGCTCAAGGACACCGTCAATTCCTGCATGGAGTACCGCATCCTGGGGCTCGCGGCCGAGGCGGCGTTCTTCACGCTGCTCTCCGTGCCGCCGCTGCTGCTGAGCCTGATCGGGCTGCTCGCCTACGTCGACCGGTGGACCGGCGCGAACACCATCGCCAGCGTCGAGAGCAACATCCTGGAGGCGTCCCGCACGGTCCTGTCCGACCGGGGGGTCAGCCAGATCGCGCAGCCGATACTGGAAGACGTCATGAAGGTCGGCCGCCCCGACGTCATCTCCATCGGCTTCCTCTTCGCCCTCTGGTCGGGCTCGCGCGCCGTGAACGTCTTCATCGACACGATCACCGTGATGTACGGCCTGGACGGCGTGCGCGGCATCGTCAAGACGAGGGTCCTGGCCTTCGGGCTCTTCATCGTGGCGCTGCTGATCGGCTCGGTCGCGCTGCCGCTGATGGTGGCGGGGCCGGACGCGGTGGTGAAGCTCCTGCCGGGCTCTACGACGGTCGTCCAGATCCTCTACTGGCCGGTCGTCGTCATCCTCTCCGTGGTCTTCCTGACGACGCTGTACCACGTGTCGGTACCGGTCCGGTCGCCGTGGGTCGAGGACATGCCGGGCGCGCTGATCGCCCTGGCCATGTGGGTGCTCGGCAGCTTCCTGCTCCGTATCTACCTCACCAGCACGGTGGAGGGCCCCACGATCTACGGCTCGCTGGCGGCCCCGGTCGCCGTGCTCCTGTGGATCGGCGTGTCGGCCTTCGCGGTCCTGGTGGGCGCCGCGGTCAACGCGGCGATCGACCGCGTCTGGCCGTCCGTCGCCACGGCGGCGGCGCGCGCCGCCAACGACCGCATAAGGGAGGCGCAGGCCGCCGAGGTCGTCGCCCGTGCCGCCGCGGCACGCGAGGCCTTCATCGACCCCGAGGACCCGGAGATGCCGTCCGAGTTCCCCGAGCGGTGGTCCCGCTTCCTTCCTCCGGACGATGTGACGTCGCGGCTGCGGACGCATGTGAAGAAGAACGGCACGGATCGGCCTCCGGAGTAGCGGAGGGGTCCGGAGCGGCAGAGGGGTCCGGAGCAGGAGCGGGGTCCGGAGTGGCGGAGGGCCCCGGACTCAGTTCTTCCAGGTGCCCGCCTCGGCCTGTTCCCCGGCGAAGTCCGCGAAGTCCCTGGGATCCCGGCCCAGCGCCTCCCGTACCCCCTCGGAGAGCACCGCGTTGCGACCGTCGAGGTTCGTCCCGAGGTCAAGGGTCCGCCCCGCGAACCGGTCGCCGCCGGTCAGCGCGGCCACCACCACATCCGCGACATCCCGCACGTCGATGCCCAGGGCTCCAGCACCTCACCCGCGGGGGAGACCAGCTCTCCGCCCCGCATCCCGTCCAGGAGCGGCCCTTCGCTGAGGTTCCGCGCGAGCCAACTGGCCCGTACGATCGTCCACCGCGAGGCGGGCGAACGCGCCGACCGTCTCCGCCGCGCCGGGCGCGCCGACGTCCGGCAGATACGCGAGATGCGCCGCGTCGGCGCCCCGCAGGGCGTCCGCCACGTCGACCGGTCCGCCCAGTCGACCCTGCGGCCCTCACGGCCGGCTGTGCGAACCGCCCTGGTCCGTGCGCATCGCCGACGAGGCACTTCTGTCGTCATGATCATGGTGCGCGGCACCGCGTGGGACTGCCCGCACACCCCGCTGCTCGCCGACGAGAACAGCAAGGACGAGCCGGGCCAGGACGTCGTCCTCGACCGGCTCCTGGACCTCCTCCTGATCGCCGCGCTGCGCGCCTGGTTCTCCCGCCCCGAGGCGGCGGCCCCGCCTGGTACGGACCGCGCCGCGGATCTGCTGCGCGACAGCGGACTGATGATCGGCTCGATCGCCCGCAAGGTCGGTACGGCAGCGCGTTCGCGCTCTCCGGCGCCTTCAAGAGGGTCTACGGAGTCAGCCCCCAGGAGCACCGCGTCCGCGCGGGCGTAGCCTTCCTCGCATGGCCCAGAACATGGCCCAGAACATGGCCCGGACGCCCGGTGACCAGGGGGAGTACCGGGAGCGGCCGTCCCTGCTGACCGGCGCGGTCGTGTGGACCCGCACGTCCACGGACGCCCCCGGCGACGCCCGCCCCGTGCTGCCCGACGGCTGCATGGACCTGCTGTGGACCGAGGGCAGGCTGTTCGTCGCGGGCCCGGACACCCGCGCGTACGTCCCCGCCGCCACCGAGCCCGGCGGCCGCCACGTCGGCATCCGCTTCCACCCCGGCACCGCCCCCGCCTTCCTGGGCGTCCCGGCCCACGAACTAAGGGACCAGCGCGTCGAGTTGGCCGGTCTGTGGACGGCGGCGAAGGTGCGCCGCCTGACGGGCCGGGTGGACGGCGCGCGTGACCCGATGGCCGCCCTGGAGGCGATCGCCGTGGAGCGCGCCGCCGACGCGGAGGCGCCCGACCCGTTCCTCGCCGAGATCGTCAGATCCCTGGGCGCAGGCCGGTCGGTCGCCGGGACCGCGGCGGCCCTCGGCGTCAACGCCCGTCTCCTGTACCGCCGTTCACTGCCCGCCTTCGGCTACGGACCCAAGACGCTGGCCCGGGTGCTCCGGCTTCAGCGGGCGCTCGCGCTGGCCCGCGAAGGACTGTCGTACGCGGACACCGCGGCCGCCACGGGCTTCGCCGACCAGGCCCACCTGGCCCGTGACGTAAGGGAGTTGACCGGAATGTCGCTGACCGGACTACTCGGCGGCCGCTGACCGCCCGGCGTCCTCCAGCGGTGCGAAGAGGTCGACGCCGTTGCCGTCCGGGTCGAGCACGACCGCGTACCGCTGGCCCCAGGGCGCGTCGAACGGCGCCAGCTCGCTCTTGTGCCCGGCGCCCGTCAGCTCCGCGTAGGACGCGTCGACGGCCTCCGATGTCCCGCAGTGGAAGGCGAGCCCGATCCGCCCCCCGCCGGTGGGCGGGCGCCACCCCTCGTGGAAGGAACGGATGGTCTCCTCCGTGTCGAAGGCGATGCGCGGGCCCCCGGGGAGCACGGCCTCGACGTGCGGCGCGCTCTCGGAGCCCTCGGCGAACTCCAGGCCGAGCCGGCGGTAGAAGGCGAGCGAGGCGGCCATGTCGGAGACGACGAGACCGATCAGATCGAATCGCGGTGTGGGCGTGCGAGCGGGTGTGTGAGTGGGTGTGCTGTTCATGCCCGTGAGCGTATGTGGCGTGCCGATGACCGGTCTTGAAGGAATCGGACACGGTCTGCCCGACTGTCCCGGCCCCCGATTCCCCGCTACGGTGGAAGGCATGGATTATCCCGGCGAGAACCGGCTCGCGGCGGCCGTCGTCGCCCACCGCGGCCGTGTCCTGCTCGTACGCCGCAGCGAGACCGAGCGGTTCCTGCCCCGGGTGTGGGGCGTGCCGTGCGGGAAGCTCGAACCGGGCGAGAGTCCACGCGACGGCGTCCTGAGAGAGCTGAAGGAAGAGACCGGTCTCCTCGGCCAGGTGCTGCGCAAGGTCGGCGAGTCGTCGTTCCTCAGTACGTACCGGGGCCACGAGATCAAGAACTGGCAGGACAACTTCCTGGTCCGGCCGCTCTCCTTCGATGTGACGCTGCCCCTTCCCGACCAGGACCACCGCTGGCTGGCCCCCGCCGAACTCGGCACGGTCGAGATCGACGACTACAACCGCGACATCGTCCGCCAGGCCTTCAGCCGATGAGTTGGGCCGGGACCTTCAGCCGATGAGTTCCGCGAGAACCCTCAGCTCCGTCAAGTAGTCCCGCACCTCCAGTGGCTTCTTCGCCACCGCCCGCGCCGGTGCGTCCCCCGCGTCGGGCTCGGTGAACACGTCCGTATAGCGCCGCCGCCCCGCCCCGGTCTCCAGGAACAGCGTCACCGTCGGCGCGGGCGCCGCGCACCACGCCCGGTGCAGGGCGTACGACGGCAGCGCGTACCCGCTCCCCGCCGCGTACAGAGCGCTCTGCGTCAGCCGCAGCCGCGCCCGGCCCGCCGGCTCAAGGAGCCAGTCGCCCTCCTCTCCCGTCAGGGACTCCCGGAACCACGCGGCGGCCTGCCCGCCCCCGCTGTCCTCGCCGCCGTCCTCGACCGGCTGGTACAGCTCCATACCGAGCGCGCCCCGCACCACATGGGAGGCCAGCGGGGACCGGTGGTTGTGGATGTCCTCCCGCGCGC
The DNA here is from genome assembly GCF_053591415.1 of Streptomyces sp. NPDC003032. Classification (NCBI taxonomy): domain Bacteria; kingdom Bacillati; phylum Actinomycetota; class Actinomycetes; order Kitasatosporales; family Streptomycetaceae; genus Streptomyces; species Streptomyces sp. NPDC003032. Next base: position 20,989 of record NZ_JBSFTT010000016.1, read on the forward strand.
TCTCCTTCGGATGCCACACGTGCGCGCGCAGCCGGTGCCGGGGCCCGCCGTCTATCAGGAGCAGCTTGTCGAAGCCGAGGACATGGCGGTACGAGACGAGTGCGCAGCCCGAGGGGTCGCCGACTCCCGTCGCCAGCTCGGCCACCAGAGGCAACAGGCGCTCGGGCGAGCCCAGTTCGGCGACGACCGCGCGGGCGGCGCGCACCAGGTCGTCCTCCGTCGGACCGTCCAGGGACCCTTCGAGGAGCCGCCTGGCGTTGTACACGTGCCGAGCACCCACAGCACTCTCCCCCTCGTCCGCGCCCACCCGCGCAGGTCCCGGGGTTCAGGAACCCGGCTGATACATCCATACGGCATGTGCCCGCAGCGCCGAAAGGCCCTGATAGGTCATCCACAGGGGTCGGCCGAGATCATGCCCGTCCCAGTTCCATATCCCGTCGTCCTGCTGGCGCCACACCGAGCCGACGGCCGCCGTGAGAAGCGTGTGCCACTCCTCCTCACGGCCCTCGTCGGCGGCGATCCGCCAGGCGCCCGGCGTCAGCAGCGCGCGCACCATCCAGGCGGCCGTGAAGTGGCGTACGAACAGCACCTCTTGGCGCCAGGAGTCGACGGGGTGCGGGCGGCGCACCTCCTCCTGAGTGTTGGTCAGGTCCACGCAGCCGTCGTGCAGCGGCTGCGGGCAGGCGAGCAGCCAGCGCACGCCGTCCTCGCGGGCCGCTCGGGTGTTCGTGTCCTCGTCCAGGACGCGGGCCGCCCGGTCGAGGGCGACCACGGCCTGCGCCGTGTGCGCGGGGGAGGGCCGGGTGGCCGGGGCGCCGCGCAGCGTGGGGCCCCAGCAGCGGCGGTGCTCCCTGGCGGGGTCCGTGATCGTGCGGTCGACCAGTTCGTCCCGCAGCCGGGCCACGTCGGGGGAGTGCGGCGCCGCGCGGAGCAGGCCGCGCAGCACCGTGGTCACCACATGTGTCCTGCCGAAGCCGGACGGTTCGAGCTCCGCGGTGAAGCTCGCGGCGCAGCGGGACGCCTCGGCGGCGACCCGCTCCGGGTCCGCGCCCGCCCGGGCGAGGGCGCCGAGCGCGAGCGCGGTCACCTCGGGACGCGGCTTGGAACCCTGGGAGCGGGCCGCCCAGCCGCCGTCCCGCAGCCGTAGCCGCCACAGGGTGTCCGTCAGGTCACTGACGCCCAACCTGCCGTCGGGCGCGCCGAGTTCGAGGACGGTGTGCAGGCCGTAGGCGGTGCCGGTCGGTGTGGGCCGCACCGGCCTGGTGTGCTCGTCCAGGGCGTGCGGCCAGCCGATGAGCCTGCCGCGCTCCGGATCGTCGAACGTGGCCAGTTCCGCGGCGAGCGTGGCGTGCGAGGCGACGAGGAGCGCCGGGAGCGGACCGGGGAGGGGAGAAAGGGCGGAAAGGGCGGAAGGGGTGGAGGGGGTGGAAGAGGCGGACGGAGCGGGCGCCGGGCCGGTGCGGGGTCCGCGCGGACGGGGCAGCCCCGCGAGCCCGGGATGGCCGAGGTGACCGAGGTGGCGGTGGCGGGCCCCGCTGGCCCCGCTGGACTGGCCGGACCGGCCGGACCCGCCAGCGACCGTACCGTCCCCTCCACCACCGTCTCCCCGACCGCCACCGCCATCGTCACTGTCGTCGCCCCCGGCGCCCGCCCTCGCCCTGAGCAGCGCGGCCGAGAGCCAGGCGGCGAGGCCCACGCCGAGGCCGCTCACCGCCGCGATGCCGTACCGCGCGGCGTCCGCCGAGATCGCGTCCGGCAACACGCCGACCAGTGACTGGAACACCGCGTATCCGGCGGCGGCGCAGCCGAAGCCGCCGAGCCAGCCCACGAAACGCCCCGGGGCCGCGTCGGGCCGCGGGTCCGGGTCCGGTTCCGGCCTCGACGGGCCACGGCCGAGCCGCTGCTGTGACATGGGGTGCTCCCTCCCCCCAGGGCGGCGCGTGGGGTCGGTGTTCCCCTCCAGTCTAGTGCCGGACGGCTCCGTTTCCCCGGGTCACGGCGGTGGAGAAGGTGACGTCCAACCTTTCGGAACGGGCGTGCAGTTGGTATTCCGGCAGGGCGCCGGGGCCGCAGGACTGCGAGCCGATGCCCTGCTGGCCGATGTCGAGATTGACCCACACGGTGTCACCGGGGGTGAGGTCCGTGCGGTGCCGGGCGGCGTCGAGTTGCTCGGTGGTCCAGCGGCGCGCGGTGAACCACGGCCCGTGGCCGCTGTCGATCCGCAGCCCGTCGATCTCCGCCCAACGGAGGTCCGGTCGGGCGCCGTTCTCCTGCGGGCGCACGTACGGCGTCTGCATCCGGTCGATGTCCGACTCCCAGAGGCCGATCGCCGATGCCGCGCAGGTGTCGGGGTAGGCCTCACCGGGCCCGCCGCCGAACCACCGGACCGGCCCGGACGCGCCGGGCAGCCCGAAGCGGATACCGACGCGGGGCAGCGGCACCGGCCACTCGCCCTCCGGTTCCACTTGCAGCGTCAGCAGCAGCCGGGTGCCGTTCGACTGCCAGCGGTACTCCACCCGCAGGCCCAGATCGCTCGCCGCGGGCGCCACCCGGGTGCGTACGGTCAAGGCGTCGACGCCCAACTCGACCGCGTCGACGCGGTGTTGCATCCGGTCGAGGCCGAGCTTGCGCCACCGCGCGGCCAGGGAGGGCTCGGGGCGCCAGGGCATGCCGTTGTCGTTGTCGGTGGGGGCCCGCCACACGTCCAGGCGCAGATCCTTGATCTCCAGGTCGCCGAAGGACAGCAGCGTTCCGTGGGCGTCGAAGGCGGCGGGTCCGAGTGCGATCCGCCGTCCTTCGCGCACGGGGGGCGTGCCGCCCGGCACCGGCAGGGCCATGCCGACCTCGACGACCAGCTGGGCCCACGCCACCACGTGGCCGCGCGCCGCCCACGCCGTGTCCTCGGCGAGTACCGCCCGCACCGTCCACCGGGTCTCCGCGTCCCGGCCGCGCGCCGGCGCCGGAGGCAGCCTCACCTCGGCGCGCTCGCCGGGCCCGACCGGGGGCACCACCAGGGTGCCGTCCGCGACACTCACGCCGTCCACCTCGTACGACCAGGTGAAGGAGAGGTGGCCCAGCGTCGTGAAGTCGTACAGATTGGTGATCCGTACGGTCCCGTCGCGGCCGTCGCCGTCGATGCGGACCGGCTCGACGGCCTTCTTGTACTCGATGAGGCCGGGGGACGGCGTCCGGTCGGGGAAGACCAGCCCGTCGCAGACGAAGTTGCCGTCGTGCGGCTGCTCGCCGAAGTCACCGCCGTAGGCGTACTCGTACGAGGGGTGCGCGATCCCGTGGTCGATCCACTCCCAGATGAAGCCGCCCTGGAGCCGCTCGTACGTCTCGAAGAGGTGCTGGTACTCCGTGAGACCGCCAGGGCCGTTGCCCATCGCGTGCCCGTACTCGCAGAGGATGAACGGGAGTCGGCGCCGCGCCTCGGGGCCCTCGTCCTCTCCGCGGCCGATGGTCTCGACCTCGGCGTGGGCGGCGTACATCCGCGAGTACATGTCGGTGTCCGCGCAGGAGCTGTCGCCCTCGTAGTGGAGGAGGCGACTGCCGTCCCGCGCGCGGATCCAGTCGGCCATGGCGGTGAGGCCGCGGCCCGTGCCGCACTCGTTGCCCAGCGACCAGACGACGACCGAGGCGTGGTTCTTGTCGCGCTCGACCATGCGGGCCGCGCGGTCCAGGAGCGCGGGCGTCCAGCGGTCGTCGTCGGCCGGGTTGCCGCGCCAGTCCACCGCCTGGAAGCCGTGGGTCTCCAGGTCGCACTCGTCGACGACCCACAGGCCCAGCTCGTCGCAGAGGTCGAGGAAGGCGGGGTGGGGCGGATAGTGGCTGGTGCGGACCGCGTTGATGTTGTGACGCTTCATCAGCAGGACGTCCGCGCGCATCGTGTCGCGGTCGAGGGCGCGGCCCGTCTCCGGGTGGAACTCGTGGCGGTTGACGCCCCGGAAGAGGATCCGGCGGCCGTTGACCTTGATGACGCCGTCCTCGACGGCGACCGTGCGGAAGCCGACGCGCAGCGGGATCCGTTCGCCCGCCGTGGTCAGGACCCCGTCGTAGAGCCTCGGCGTCTCGGCGGTCCACGGCTCGACGGGCACGGTGACCTCCTCGCCCGTCGCCACGTCGATGCCCAACTCCCGTACGAGGACGCGTCCTTCCACGTCCGCGTCGACTCGTAGCGTGCCCGTGCCCGCGCGGTGGTCGTACGACGCGTGGACGAAGTGATCGCCCGCGCTGCCCTCGGGCCGGTGCAGCAGCGTCACGTCGCGGAAGACGCCCGGCAGCCACCACTGGTCCTGGTCCTCCAGATACGAGCCGGAGGACCACTGGTGGACGCGGACCGCGAGGACGTTGCCCTCCGGGCGCAGCAGCGCGCCGACGTCGAACTCATGGGCGAGGCGGGAGCCCTTGAAGTCGCCGAGCCGCGTGCCGTTGAGCCAGACGCGGGCGCAGGACTCGACGCCGTCGAAGCGCAGGACGGCGGTGCCCGACCGCGGCCAGCCGGCGGGCAGGTCGAAGGTGCGCAGATGATCGCCGGTGGGGTTGTCGGTCGGCACGCGCGGCGGGTCCACCGGGAACGGATAGAGCTGGTTGGTGTAGTGGGGCGAGCCGTGGCCCTGCAGCACCCAATGGCCGGGGACCGTGATCTCGTCCCAGGCCGTCCGGGCCCCGCTGCCGTGGTCGTCGTCGGCGAGCGCGCCGGTGGCGAACGCGCCGGTCGCGAACGCGTCGTCCTCGGCGTCGGCGGTGGGGGAGAGGCGGAAGCGCCAGGTTCCGTTGAGGGAGAGGGTGGGGGCGTCCGACGTCGCGTACCAGGCGCGGGGCGGGAGGGTGCCGGTGCCGGGGGAGAAGTCCTCGTGGTGGAGATCCGTACGTTCCATGCGCTCCATGCGCTCCATACGTTCCATGTACTCCATCAGATCGTGCCGGGGCGGCGGCTCACAATTGTTTCGGAGCGGGAGTTGTTGGACTCTTCGGGCGCGGCTTGGACGGGTGTGGTGACGGCTGCGGATATCGCGGCCGAAAGGCCCCAGCTGTATGAGATCCGTTGATGTATGGCAACTGGACCGCGTTATCGGTAAGTTGTCGCCGCGTGAACAGACGACCTCAGCCGTCAGCGCTGCCCCCGGAACTGCCCGTCACCGACCGCACCCGCCACCGCCGGCTCCGCGAACAGGGCAGCCTGGAGCGCGCCGACCTCGAAGCGATCCTGGACGCGGGCTTCGTCTGTCACCTCGGTGTCGTCGTCGACGGCCACCCGATGGTCGTACCCACCGTCTACGGCCGTGACGACACGCGGCTCTTCCTGCACGGCTCCGTCGCCAGCCGCAGCCTCGCCGCCGACCCCGAGGCGCCGGTCTGCGTCACCGTCACCCACGTCGACGGGCTGATCCTGGCCCGCTCGGTCTTCGAGCACGGCGTGAACTACCGCAGCGCGATGATCCACGGGGTCCCGCGCAAGGTGACCGACCCGGAGGAGAAGCTGCGCGGCCTGCGCCTGCTCACCGAGCACGCGACGCCCGGCCAGTGGGACTACGCCCGCCGCCCCAGCCGCAAGGAGCTGGCCGCGACCACCCTGCTCGCGCTCTCCCTCGCGGAGGCCTCCGTCAAGGTCGCCGTCGGACCGCCGGACGACGGCGAGGGCCCGGACGCCGCACTCGGCGTCTGGGCGGGCAACCTCCCGCTGACGGCCACGTGGGGCGTGCCCGTCGCCGATCCGCTGCTGCCCGCCGGGATCGAACCGCCGCCGCACATCGCGAGGCGCGGCGGGACCCGGCAGGGGTGAGCGTGGGCCGACGGCCGGGGGCTCAGGGCGACTTCTCGCGGCTCGCGGCCAATGAGAAGCAGCTGTCGCGGGGGTGTGCGGGCCTGCGCCGCGACGGCGGTGGTCCCGCGCTGTTCACGGTGCGGTCGGGCGACGCGACGGACGGGGAGGAGTACGACATGGCCGGTGAGCGCCGCACCCCGAAGGCATCCACCGCCGACCCGGCGTACGAGCGGGCGCCGCGCGCCGCTCCGCACGGTCCTCGGACCTCGACACGACGAACCAGGTCACGGAGGCCACGCCCGCCACCAGGGCAATCAGAGACGCCACCAGCGGCGATGCGCGCCGTCGCGCCGCACGCAGCGCGCCCACCCCCGGCATGATGCTCCCCTTCCCCCGTCAACCGCATCAAGATCAGAGGGACGGTGCCAATGCCGCCCGGCGCGTCGCCGCGCGGACCCTTGTCGCGGCCGGGGGCATCTGCTTGACTCCGCCCGCCTGAACACGTGTCCGAGCCACGCGTCCGTCAGCACCCGCCAGAACGCCCGTACGCCGCCGGTGGAGGCCGCCATGGAGATCACCCGCAGACGTCTGCTGTCCGCCCTGTCGGCCGCCGGACTCCTGGCGGTGATCCCCGTGGGCCGGGCGGACGCCGCCACGGCGGCCGAGGGCCGCGCCCGGCTGCTCGCCAACACCGTGGCGGTCCTCGCGGGCACGGCCGCCTCCAACGCCCGGCCGGAGACGGCCGCGAAGCTCGCCGCCGTCGAGCGGACAGCGCGGGCGAACCTGAAGGCGATGGACGACGCGGGCGAGGGCGAACTCTTCGCCGGACTCGCGCTCGGCACCGACGAGGCGAACCTGAACACCGCCTACCGCCGCCTGTACGAGATCGCCCTCGCCACCCGCACACCCGGCTCCGGGCCGCACGGCGACACCGCCGCCCAGCGCCGCGTCATCGACGGCCTGACCTGGCTGCACGAGCGCTACTACGGCGACCAGTCCAAGGGCTACTACGGCAACTGGTTCCACTGGGAGATCGGCATCTCCCAGCACATCAGCAAGACCCTGGCGCTCCTCGCGGACGAAGTGCGCTCCTACCGCCCGGAGCTGGTGCGCACCTACGTCGCGTCCATGGACGCCTATCTGCGCAACGGCACCGACGGCGACGTGGACCTCGACTCGCGCTTCCACACCGGCGCCAACCTCGCCGACATCACCACCAACCGCATCCTCCAGGGCGCCCTCCTCGGCCACGAGGGCGATCCCCGCATCCGCAAGGCCCTCACCGACCAGCTGACGGTGTTCCTCACCATCGACCCCTACCAGCTGCGGCACGGCGTGACGGACGGCCACTACGCGGACGGCTCCTTCATACAGCACGCCTCCGTCGCGTACACGGGTTCGTACGGCAAGGGCCTGCTCACCCGCGTCGTGCAGACCCTCAAGATCCTCGACGGCACCGGCTTCGCGCACGGCGAGGAGCTGGTGCCGACCGTGTACGGCTGGGTGAAGGACGGCTTCGCCCCGCTGATCTTCGAGGGCTGGATGATGGAGATAGTCAAGGGCCGGGCCGTGGCGCGCCCAGACTCCGGGTACACCGACGTGGCGGTGGTCGTGGAGGCCGTCGTCGACCTCTCCTCGCTCGCGACCGGGGCCGGGGCCACCGCACTCAAGAGCTACGTCAAGCACATCAGGGCCACCTCGCGCACCACCCTCGACCCGTCCCGGTTCGTCTCCCCGGTCAGCATCGTCCATTACGCCGACATCATCGGCGACGATTCCGTGCCGCCCGCCGACCTCAACCCCGCCGAACGCAGTGTCGCCTTCAACGCCATGGACAAGACCGTGCACCGCAGACCGGGCTACACCTTCGCGCTCGCGCGAAGCTCCGACCGGATCAGCAAGTACGAGTACATGAACGGCGAGAACCTCATGCCGTGGTTCCAGGGCGACGGCGCGTACTACCTCTACCTCTCCGGCCAGGACCAGACCCAGGCGTACGGCGTCGACTACTACACCACGGTATCGCCGTACGGCCTCGCGGGCGTCACCGCACCCGTGGAACAGCGGCACACCGTACCGGAGTTGTACGGCAAGGCGTACTACGACAACCCCGGGCACCCCCTCCACTTCACCTCGTCCTCCGAGTCGCAGAACAAGTACGTCTACTTCCCGCGCGGCACGAACAGCCACTCCGGCGGCGCCGTCCTCGGGACGTACGGCGCCACGGGCATGGTGCAGTCCAGCGACGCGGCCTACCACGACCGGGCCCTGCTCCCCGACGACTTCGTCGTGTACCGGGGCGCGACGGCGACGAAGTCGTGGTTCCTGCTCGACGACGAGATCGTGGTGCTCGCCGCGGGTGTCGGTGACGCCGCGGGGCGGGCCGTGACCACGACCGTCGACGCCCGCACCGCCGCCCCCGACGACCGGACCTCGCTCACCGGCACGCGCCGCGACGGCCGCGCCTGGTCCGGCCCCGGCACCGCGGATCTGCGCTGGCTGCGCTACGCCAACGCCACGCAGGGCACCGCCATCGGCTACGTCTTCCTCGACACCCCGCCGGTACGGGTGTCCCTGGACCGGGTCACCCGCAGCCGCCGGGTCGTGCGCACCGCCAACCCCGACACTCCGGTGACCCGTTCGGTTCTCGGCGTGACGGTCGACGGGGCGGCCGGGGCCCGGCCGGCGCGCCTCGCCTACGCGCTGGTGCCGAACGCCACCGAGGACCGGCTGCGCGCCCACCGCCACGGCCCGCTCAAGGTCCACGCCAACTCCCCGCACCACCAGGCGATTTCGCACAGCGCTCTCGGCCTGACGGCCGCCAACACCTTCACGCCGGGGCGGCACGAGGTCGCGGGGCTACGGGTCGAAGGCCCCGCCTCGGTCATCGTGCGCCGCGAGGGACACCACGGAGGCAAGGGCGCGAGCACCGCCGTCGCCGTGTCCGACCCGACCATGGGCCGGGACCGGGTCACGGTGCTGCTCCGCGGCCGCCGCCTCCGGGCGACCGCCGCGGAGCCCGGCGTACGGGTGAGCCAGGTCCCCGGCGGTACGCGGATCGACGTCGACACACGTCACGCGTACGGCAGAAGCTTCACGGTCACCCTGCGCGCCTGAATACAACGTGGGAGGCGGCTATGTGACGTCTACTCAGTCGACACCTCCGGCACGCTGATGGCCTGCACGGGGCACGCCCGCGCGGCTTCCCGGACCATCGGGTCGCCACCGCCGTCCTCGCGGCCCGGCAGCACCTGGCTGAAGCCGTCGTCGTCCTGCGTGAACACCTCCGGCGCGGTGAGCGCGCACATGCCCGCGCCCACGCACCGGTCGGTGTCCACGTGAATCACCTTGTCCGTAGCGCCTCTCTCCATGGTCGGTCAACTCCTACCAGGCGACGGGGAGTTCCAGCAGCCCCTGTATCGTGTCGCCCTGCTTGCAGGGGATCTCCTCGGCGGGCGCCGCGAGACGCAGCCCCGGCAGCCGGTCGAAGAGGGACCGCAGGGCGATCTCGACCTCCGCCCGGGCGAGGTTCTGGCCCAGGCACTGGTGGATGCCGAAGCCGAAGGCGAGGTGGTGGCGGGTCTCGCGGTGCCAGTCGAGCCGCTCCGGCTCCTCGTAGGCGGCGCCGTCGCGGTTGATGACGGACGTGGCGAAGACGACGCCCTCACCGACGCGCAGGGTGCTGCCCGCGATCTCGATGTCCTCGCTCACCACACGCAGCAAGCCTTCCGCGATGGACAGATAGCGCAGCAACTCCTCCACCGCGGCGGGCATCAGCGGCTGCCCGTCGGCGAGACCGGCCCGCAGCTCGGCGAGGTGCTCGGGGTGCTGGAGCAGCGTGAACGTACCGAGGGAGATCATGTTCGCCGTGGTCTCGTGCCCCGCCACGAGCAGGATCGTGGCCAGGCCGGCCAGTTCCTCCAGGTCCACGGTGCCGGCCGCGAGCTGCTGGTGGATCAGCTCGTCGAGGAGACCCTCACCCGGCTCCTTCCGCTTGCGGTCGATCAACGCGTAGAAGTACGCGTCCAGCTCGTCCCGCGCCGCCTGGGTGTTCTCGGCGCCGGGGCCGCGCAGCAGGCGCCGCGACTGCTCCTCGAAGAAGTCGTGGTCGGCGTAGGGCACCCCGAGCAGGGAGCAGATCACCATCGACGGCACCGGCAGCGCGAACGCGCCCACCAGCTCGGCGGGCGGCCCCTGGGCCTCCATGGCGTCCAGGAGCCGGTCGACGGTCTCCTGGATCGCCGGACGCAGGGCCGCGACGCGCTTGACCGAGAAGCTGGGGATCAGCATCCGGCGCTGGGTGTTGTGCCGTGGGTCGTCGACGCCGAGCAGCGCGATGCTCCGGTTGCGGACGCGGGCGAAGCGTTCGGTGGGCGCGGGGAAGTTCTCGTTCTCGCGGTCCGCGGAGAGCCGCTGGTCGGCGAGGAGCTCCCGGGCCACGGTGTGCCCGGTGACCACCCAGACGACGCGCCCGTCCCAGAGGGTCACCCGGGAGAGCGGACGGTCCTCGCGCAGAGGCGCGTAGCCGGTGGGCGGGTGGTAGGGGCAGGTGCGGTCCTGGGGGAAGGGGATGTGGGTGGAGGATGGCGTGGGGGCTGGGATGGGGGCTGGGGTCGGGGTGGAGGCCGGCGCTGATTCAGCTGTTTCAGCTGATGCCGCTGGCTCTGTTGTTTCCCGTGACTTCGTTGTCTCCGGCATGGACGTACCTCACAAGCGCAGATTTCCCTTACCTGCCCCCATTGGATGCCTGGGGCATCTATCTCGTCCACGGCAAGACCGGCCAGATCGGTGACGCGGCGGAGTTGTCCGGAATACCCCCTCCGTGCCGGGCTCCAGCAGGGGCGTACAGCTTGCCCGACGGGCGTGCGAGGATCCGGGAGAACCGCGCGCGGCCACTGTGGAGGATGAAGAGAATGTTCGCGATACCCCTGGGCGACGGAGCCGAACTGCGCCCGCTGGAGCCGTGGCAGGCCGAGGAGTTCCTGGCCCATATGGATCGCGGTCGTGAGTTCATAGGCCAGTACGTCGGTCTCCCCGACGTCGCCGCCGACCTGGGGTCCGCGCGCGGCTGGCTCCAGGTCTACGCCGACAAGGCCGCCGCCGACGCAGGCCGCCTGTACGGCATCTGGCTCGACGAACGCCTCGTCGGCGGCGTCCTCTTCCGGGTCTTCGACGTGGCGTCCGGCAACTGCGAGGCGGGCTGCTGGCTGGAACCGGCCGCCTCCGGGCGCGGCCTGGTCACCCGCGCCGTGCGCGTCCTCATCGACTGGGCGGTCGAGGTGCGCGGCATGCACCGGGTGGAGTGGCTGGTGGCCTCGGGCAACCGGCCGAGCATCAATGTGGCCAAGCGGCTCGGCATGAGCCTCGAAGGGGTCCAGCGGGAGAACGACCCCTACCGGGGCGTACGGCAGGACACCGAGATCTGGGCGGTACTGGCACCCGAGTGGCGCGCGGCGCGGGCCGAGGGGGCCGAGGGCCCGGCGCGGTGACCGTCGACGACGCCTTCGCCCATCCGCGGCTCGCCGCGCTCTACGACCCGCTCGACCCGGACCGGAGCGACCTCGACGCGTACCTCCGCATGGCCGAGGAGTTCGGCGCGCGCCGCGTCCTGGACATCGGCTGCGGTACGGGCGTCCTCGCGCTGCTGCTCGCCGGGCGCGGGATCGAGGTCGTCGGCGTCGACCCGGCCCGGGCGTCCGTCGAGGTGGCCCGCGCCAAGCCGGGTGCCGAACGGGTGCGCTGGCTCGTCGGCGACGCGACGGTGCTCCCGCCGCTGCGCGTCGACCTCGCGACCATGACGGCGAACGTGGCCCAGGCCATCGCGGACCCGGCCGCCTGGTGTTCGAGACCCGGGACCCGGCCCGGCGCGCCTGGGAGAACTGGCACCGCGAGGCCTCGCACGGCATGACGGACGTGCCGGGCGTCGGGCGGGTCGAACACTGGGTCGAGGCCACCGCGGTCGACGGACCGCTGGTCTCGTTCCGCTGGACCTACGCCTTCGCGGCGGACGGGCAGGTGCTCACCTCGGACTCGACGCTGCGCTTCCGGGAACGGGAGGAGACCGAGGGGGACCTGGCCGCCGAGGGGTTCGAGGTGGAGGACGTACGCGACGCCCCCGACCGGCCGGGGCCGGCTCCCGGTAAATGGCTGGCGCGGCGCGGGAGCCGGGACCTAAGCTGCGTAGCGTTCCCCGGTGGCCGTTCGGCCGCCGGTCTCGGCCGAGCAGGACCAGGAGGTGTGACCGATGGCTGTCGTCACGGTGGGCGCTGCCCGCATCCGGAAGTTCGTCAAGTCCACCTCCGTGGCCACCGGCTGACCGAACGCCTTTCTCCGCGCGCCTTCGTGCGCGTGCGCCGGGGCCACCCTGTGAAGGGTCACCCCTTGTCTTTCTCCTCTCTTCCGTTCTCCTCCCGTCCCGGTTCGTCTCCGGGTTCGTCCTCGCCCGTCCCGCACCCCCTGGCCCCCTACGGCTGGGACGCGGACTGGGAGAGCGAGTTCGCGCCGTACGCGGCGCAAGGGCTGCTGCCCGGCCGCGTCGTCCGCGTGGACCGCGGGCAGTGCGACGTCGTCACCGCCCATGGGACCGTCCGCGCCGACACCGAGTTCGTCACCCCGCGCGACCCGCTGAAGGTCGTGTGCACCGGCGACTGGGCCGCCGTCGACCCGGACGGCGGCGACCCCCGCTACGTACGCGCGTATCTGCCCCGGCGTACGTCCTTCGTGCGCTCCACCTCGTCCAAGCGGTCCGAGGGGCAGATCCTCGCCGCCAACGTCGACTACTCGATCATCGCGGTCTCGCTCGCCGCCGAGCTCGACCTCGGGCGGATCGAGCGGTTCCTCGCGCTCGGCTGGGAATCGGGCGGGCAGCCCGTCATCGTGCTCACCAAGGCCGACCTCGTACCGGACAGCGCCACGCTCGCGCACCTCGTCGAGGACGTGGAGACCTCGGCCCCCGGCGTGCAGGTGCTGCCGGTCAGCTCCACGGCGGGGGACGGCGTCGACATCCTCGCCGCGGTCGTATCCGGCGGTACGTCGGTGCTGCTCGGCCAGTCCGGCGCGGGCAAGTCGACGCTGGCGAACGCGCTCGCCGGCGCCGACATCATGGAGGTCCAGGCGATCCGTGACGCCGACGGCAAGGGCCGGCACACCACGACGACCCGCAACCTCCTGCTGCTGCCCGCGGGCGGTGTCCTCATCGACACGCCGGGGCTGCGCGGCGTCGGCCTGTGGGACGCCGGGACCGGCGTGGGGCAGGTCTTCTCCGAGATCGCGGAGCTGGCGGAGGACTGCCGGTTCCACGACTGCGCCCACGCCGCCGAGCCCGGCTGCGCGGTGCTCGCCGCCGTCGCGGACGGCACGCTTCCCGAACGCCGCCTCGACAGCTACCGCAAGCTGATCCGCGAGAACCAGCGCATCGTCGCCAAGACGGATGCGCGGGTCCGCGCGGAGCTGCGCCGCGAGTGGCGGCTGCGGGGGGCGCAGGGGCGCGCGGCGATGGAGGTCAAGCGGGGGCGCTTGCGGTGACCTGAGCGGTTGGGGTGGTTGGGGAGCTGCGGGTCCGTTGTGGCTGGGCGCGCAGTTCCCCGCGCCCCATACGGGGCGCGTCTCCACTCGGCCGATGAGGGCTGAACGTCGTGTCCGAATCCCGCCAGTCCTCCCGGCCCCGGAGGACCAGAATGGGTGGCGTGATCGATGAAGAGACCAGGTACGAGGCCGTGCGGAGCCGGGACGCCCGCTTCGACGGCGAGTTCTTCTTCGCCGTCGAGACGACCGGCATCTACTGCCGGCCCAGCTGCCCCGCCGTCACGCCCAAACGGCAGAACGTCCGCTACTACACCACGGCCGCCGCCGCCCAGACCTCCGGCTTCCGCGCCTGCCGCCGCTGCCGGCCGGACGCCGTCCCCGGCTCCGCCGAGTGGAACGTACGCGCGGACGTCGTGGGCCGCGCCATGCGCATGATCGGCGACGGGGTCGTCGACCGCGAGGGCGTCCCCGGGCTCGCCGTGCGCCTCGGCTACAGCGCCCGGCAGGTGCAGCGCCAGCTCACCGCGGAACTGGGCGCGGGCCCGGTCGCGCTGGCCCGGGCCCAGCGGGCGCACACCGCGCGCGTCCTGTTGCAGACCACGGATCTGCCGGTGACGGAGATCGCGTTCGCCGCCGGGTTCGCCAGCGTCCGGCAGTTCAACGACACCATCAAGGCCGTGTACGCGCTCACGCCGACCGCCCTGCGCGCCGCCGCCCCCAAACGCGGCGCGGCGCGGGCCACGCCCGCCGCCGGTATCCCGCTGCGCCTCGCCCACCGGGGCCCCTACCAGGCCGCCCCGGTCTTCGACCTGCTCGCGGACGAGGCGGTCCACGGCATCGAGGAGGTCACCGGCGAGCGCGGCGCCCGCACGTACCGGCGTACGCTCCGACTGCCGTACGGGACGGCCATCGTGGCCGTCGAGGAGGCGCGCTCCCCGGCCACGGCGGGCGGCGGTTCCAGTGCCGAGGCCGTGCACCGCGGCGGCTGGCTCGACGCCCGGCTGCACCTCACCGATCTGCGGGACCTCACCACGGCCGTGCAGCGTCTGCGCCGCCTCTTCGACCTCGACGCCGATCCGTACGCCGTGGACGACCGGCTCGGCGCCGACCCGCGGCTCGCCCCGCTCGTCGCCGCCCGGCCCGGGCTGCGCTCGCCGGGCGCGGCCGACCCGGAGGAGTTCGCGGTGCGCGCGCTCGTGGGCCGGGCCGGCGCCGAACGGCTCGTGGAGCGGCACGGCAAGGTGCTGGACGCCGCCTGCGGGCGCCTCACCCACGTCTTCCCCGGACCCGCCCAACTGGCCGCCGAGCCCGGCCCGCTCGGCGCGCTGGCGACGGCGCTCACCGACGGCGTGCCGCGCCTGGACGCGGGGGCGGACCGGGACGACGCGGAGGCGGCGCTGCTCGCCCTGCCCGGTCTGGGCGCGAGGACGGCCGCGCTGATCAGGATGCGGGCGCTCGGCGACCCGGACGTGGCCCCGCCCGGCGAACCGGAGCCGGTCCGCGACGCCTGGCGCCCCTGGCGCTCGTACGCCCTGCGCCACCTGCGGGCGGAGCGGGCCCCGGGACTCAGCCCGCGTCAAGCCCCCAGCTGTGGATCCGCCTCGGATGGATACGGATCAGCTCCTCGCTGAAGCCGGGCCCCAACTCGTGGGGGCCGTCGAGCAGTTCGGCCTCGCCGCGGATGTCGATGCCCCGCACCTGCCACGGCTTGAGGCTCACCACGTCGTCGACGACGAGGGACACCTTCGGGTTCGCCTGGAGGTTGCGCCACTTCTTGGTGGTGCCCAGAGCATGGCCCCCGACGAGGATCGTGCCGTCGTCCTGCGGGAAGTAGCCGACGGGGTTCGCCTGCGGCTGGCCCTTGGGGTCGACCGTGGCCATCCGCCCCAGGCGCTGGGACTTGAGGTACGCGCGCTCGGCTTCGCTGAATTCGGTCATACGGCGAGCCTCGCACGCGTATGCGGCCCGCCGACGCGGATGTGCCACGTTCACGTCAGCGCCGGCCCAGTGACGACAGGACCTAGCCCCAGAAGACCGCCCCCAGCCACGCCCCGAGAATCAGCAGGCACGCGAAGAGCTCCGTCAGGACGCTCGTGCCGCCCATCCGCATGGCCGTCCGCGTCGCCGCCACCGCCTCGCCGCGGCCGCCGAGCCGCAGCCGCTCCCCGGTGTAGATACCGGCGACGAAGCCGGGGATCGCGCCGATCACCGGCACCACGCAGAAGCCCAGCAGCGCACCGGCCCCGGCGAAGGCGGCCATGCGGCGCGTGGCGCCGCTCTCCCGCAGTCTTCGGGGCGGCAGCTGCCAGCGCACCGCCTGCGCCACGAGCAGCACGACGGACGCGCCGACGAGGACGCCCCAGGCGAGCCCTTTCGGGTCCTGCAGCGCCCACCACAGGACCGCGGCCCACACCAGCCACGGCCCCGGCACTCCGGGCACCAGCACTCCGCACAGGCCGAGCAGCATCACCACGCCGACCAGCAGGAGTTCCCACACTCCCATCTGCCCAGAGTGCAGCAGATCCGGCGAAACCGCAGGTCAGATCAGCCAGTGCGGCGGCGCGCGACCCAGTCACGTTCGTACGCGTGCCAGCCGAGCTGGAGCCGCGTCGTGACGCCGGTCAGCTCCATCAGCCGCTTCACCCGGCGCTGCACCGTACGGAGCCCCAGGTCGAGCTGTTTGGCGACGCTCGCGTCGGTCAGGCCCGCGAGGAGCAGCGAGAGGATTTCCAGGTCCGTGCCGTCCGGGCCCTCGGGCGCCTCCTCGCGGACCGTGCAGCCGTCCTCGCCGAGGCGCAGCGGCAGCGCCTCGCGCCAGACCGCCTCGAAGAGGCCCGTCAGCGATTCGAGCAGTCCGCTGGCGTGCACGACGAGCGCGGCGGGCTCCGCGGTCCGCGAGGTGAGCGGGACCATCGCGAGCGAGCCGTCGGCTATCACCAGCTTGGTCGGGACGCGGTCCACCACCCGCACCTGCTCGTCGCGGCCGATCGCCGTCGACAGCTCGACGAGGCCCGTCGGCAGGTCGAGGACCGTGCGCTCGACCACCACGCGGTAGCTGACGCCCCGGTCCGCGGCCTGCTCCTCGGCGCTGTTCTCCATGCCGGTGACCGCGACGGGGCTGCCGGTCACCAGCGCGCACACCTCGCCGCTCGCCCCCAGCTGCAACTGGAGGAAGCGCTGCGAGACGGCGGCCGCCCCCGTGACCACCTCGACCAGGTCGTGGACGGTGGGCTCGGTGGCCTGCGCGCGGTACTCCTCGGCGAGCAGGGCCGCCGCCAGCTCCGCCTTCTCCAGCTCGTGCCGCTGCTGGGTGAGCAGGGCGCCGAGCGCGACGCCGGGCGGCGCGGCCACCCAGCGGCCCGCCCTGCCGGAGGCCTGCGCGGCCAGGCCGTGCCGCTCCAGGCGGCGCAGCGCCCGCTCGGTCTCGGGCTCGCCGAGGGTGAGTCTGCGGGCGAGGTCGGACAGGTCGGCGGCGCCCACCGACACCAGCGCCCGGTACGCCGACTCGTGCGTCTCGTCCAGACCTATCGCTGCCAGCATGCGGCGACGCCCCTCCCCGAAGCTCCGTTCCGACGGCACCATGGCGGGAAACAGCCACGGCGTGAACCCGCCCCAGGACATCATCCCCGCACCTCACCTCCCCACGACAACGTGACGCCGCCGCGGCACCGACCGCGGCCGCTCATGCCGGATTGACCTCGGTGCCACGGGGCACGCGGGGTACAGGCCGGTACGGCACGTGCCGGCCGGCCGGACGCCGCCGGGCGGTCCTCCTGTGGGGGGTGGGCCCGCCCGGCGGCTCCCGGCATGCCCGGGACCGTAGTCAGATGGTCGGAATTTCCGGATGAACCGTTTTCGTACGGCCCCCGCGGTGGAAAATTAGGGGCATGAGCCAGCAGGGGGAGAGGCGCACCGGTCGCGACGACGACTGGTGGGGGCAGCTGTATGACGACGACGCCACACAGGACACGGGCCCGGCGCCCGCACCGGACACCCTCGACGACAGGTTCGCCTCGGCGGCGGACACGGTGAAGGAAGGACTCCCCTCCGGACCCGGGCCTCAGGGCATGATCCCGCCGCAGTACGCGCCCGGCGTTCCCGGGGCGGTACCCACCGCCCACGAGGCCGGCCCGTATGGGCCCGAGGAGTCCGCCGCACCCCCGGGCGGCCCGCCCGCCCCCGCCGGTGTCGCGTACGTGGGTGACGGGCCGCCCACCTACGACCCCGACCCCACCGTCCTGCCCGCCGCCGACCCCGACGACCTCGGCGACCTCGTCGCGGACACCGTCCTCGACGGGGCGCGGTACGGCGCCTCCACCCTGCGCGCGGCCTCCGTGCGCGGCGACTCCGCCCGCTACCGCGGCGAACAGCGCCGCGACTCCCTGCTGACCGCCCGCTTCGGCACCGGCGAGAACGCGCTGCTGCTGGTCGCCGTGGCCACCGGCACCCGCGCCGCCCCGGGAGCGCACCGCGCGGCCGCCGAGGCCTGCGAGTGGATCGGCCGGGCCGTGGGCCGCAGCCACCAGCGGCTCGCCGAGGACATCAGGGCCGCCCGGCGCGGCGACCTGAAGTCGGGCCTGCACCGCCTCACCGACCGCAGCCTCGGCAGGCTCCGCGCCCACGCCGTCGACCTGGGACTGCGCCCGGACGAGTACGCCGCCGCCCTGCGCTGCCTGCTGCTGCCCGCCGACCCCCAGTGCCGTACGCGGGTCTTCTTCGGCGTCGGCGCGGGCGGCCTCTTCCGGCTGCGCGACGGCGAGTGGCAGGACATCGAGCCCCGCGTCGCCGACACCACGGGCGACGCCGTGGTCGGCTTCGGCTCCCCGCCGCCCCGGACCCCGGCGGGCGACCACCTCACCATGGACCTGGGCATCACCACACCCCCGAGCCCCTACGAACCGGCGCCGGAACCGCCCCGCGACCCGTTCCGCTTCCGGGCCTCGGTCGCCCGGCCGGGTGACACGCTCCTGCTGTGCAGCGGCGGCCTCGCGGAACCGCTGCGCGGCGAGCCCGAGCTGGCCGGGCACCTCACCCGCAGGTGGGAGAAGAGCGGCCCGCCGGGGCTCGCCGCCTTCCTGGCCGACGTCCAGGTCAGGGTCAAGGGGTACGCCGACGACCGGACGGCCGCCGCGGTCTGGGAGGCATGACCGCCGCACCTGTGAACTCATGGACCAGAGGTTCCGGTTCCCAGGGTGGAGAGGTGCGTACGGCATGGCCAAGCAGAACGTCGCCGAGCAGTTCGTCGACATCGTCGTCCGGGCGGGCGTGCAGCGCCTGTACGGAGTCGTCGGTGACAGCCTCAACCCGGTCGTGGACGCCATCCGGCGCACGAAGGGGATCGACTGGGTCCAGGTGCGGCACGAGGAGACCGCCGCCTTCGCGGCCGGCGCCGAGGCCCAGATCACCGGCAGGCTGGCCGCCTGTGCGGGCTCCTGCGGTCCGGGCAACCTCCACCTCATCAACGGCCTGTACGACGCGCACCGCTCCATGGCCCCCGTCATCGCCCTCGCCTCGCAGATCCCCTCCAGCGAGATCGGGCTCGGCTTCTTCCAGGAGACCCACCCCGACCGGCTCTTCCAGGAGTGCAGTCACTACTGCGAGCTGATCTCCAGCCCCAAGCAGATGCCCCGGCTGCTCCAGACCGCCATCCAGCACGCCGTCGGCCGGTCCGGTGTCAGCGTCGTCTCGCTGCCCGGCGACATCGCCTCCGAGGAGGCCCCGGCCAAGGCCGCCGAGACCGCCCTGGTGACCTCCCGCCCCACCGTGCGCCCCGGCGACGAGGAGATCGAGAAGCTCGCGGCGATGATCGACGACGCCGACAAGGTCACGCTCTTCTGCGGCAGCGGCACCAAGGGCGCCCACTCCGAGGTGATGCGGTTCGCCGAGAAGATCAAGTCCCCGGTGGGCCACGCGCTGCGGGGCAAGGAGTGGATCCAGTACGACAATCCGTTCGACGTGGGCATGAGTGGCCTGCTCGGCTACGGCGCCGCGTACGAGGCCACCCACGAGTGCGATCTGCTGATCCTGCTCGGCACGGACTTCCCGTACAACGCCTTCCTGCCGGACGATGTGCAGATCGCCCAGGTCGACGTGCGCCCCGAGAACCTCGGGCGCCGCTCGAAGCTGGACCTCGCGGTCTGGGGCGACGTACGCGAGACCCTGCGCTGTCTGACCCCGCGCGTCTCGCCGAAGACGAACCGCAAGTTCCTCGACAAGATGCTCAAGAGACACGCGGACGCCCTCGAAGGCGTCGTCAAGGCGTACACCCGCAAGGTCGACAAGCACACCCCGATCCACCCCGAGTACGTCGCCTCGGTCCTCGACGAACTCGCGGCCGACGACGCCGTGTTCACCGTCGACACCGGCATGTGCAACGTCTGGGCGGCCCGCTATCTCACCCCCAACGGCAGGCGCCGCATCATCGGTTCGTTCAGCCACGGCTCGATGGCCAACGCCCTGCCGCAGGCGATCGGCGCCCAGTTCGCCGACCGCGGACGCCAGGTCGTCTCCATGTCGGGCGACGGCGGCTTCTCGATGCTGATGGGCGACTTCCTCAGCCTCGTCCAGCACGACCTGCCGGTGAAGGTCGTCCTCTTCAACAACTCCTCCCTCGGCATGGTGGAGTTGGAGATGATGGTGGCCGGCCTGCCGTCGTACGGCACGGCGAACCACAACCCCGACTTCGCCGCCGTCGCCCGCGCCGCCGGGGCGTACGGCGTCCGCGTGGAGAAGCCCAAGCAGCTCGCGGGCGCCCTGAAGGACGCCTTCGCGCACAAGGGTCCGGCCCTGGTCGACATCGTCACCGACCCGAACGCCCTCTCCATCCCACCCAAGATCAGCTCGGACATGGTGACCGGCTTCGCGCTCTCCGCCAGCAAGATCGTGCTGGACGGCGGGGTGGGCCGGATGGTGCAGATGGCCCGCTCGAACCTGCGGAACGTGCCGAGGCCGTAATCCCGAGGCCGTAATCCTGACCCTGACCACGCCCCCGGCACGCGGACGGGCTCAGGCGGGCCGCAGCCGCAGCGTCACGATCTGGAACGGCCGCAGCGCCAGCCGCAGCCCGGCCGCGCCCGTCTCCGCCTCCTGGAGCGGCCGCTCCAGGAGGTCGGTCACCTCGGCCCGCGCCACCGGGAACGACGTGCTGAGCGTGGCCGCGGCCCGGCCGCCGCGCGACTCGTAGAGCCGTACGACGACATCGCCGCTGCGGTCGTCGGCGAGCTTCACCGACTCGACGGTGACCGCCGGATGGTCGACGCCCACCAGCGGCGCGAGGACGGGCGCGTCGGCGACCCGCAGCGGCAGGTTGAGCGCCAGCCCCTGCGCGACCGCGTCACCGAGCGTGCCACCGGGCAGCAGCGCGTACGTGAAGCGGTGCGTGCCCCGGTCGGTCTCCGGGTCCGGGCTGTGCGGGGCCCGCAGCAGGGTCAGGCGCACCGTGGTGCCGAGCGCGCCGCCGTGCTCCTCGCGCGTCACGTCATGGCCGTACGTCGCGTCGTTGAGGACCGCGACGCCGTACCCCTCCTCGGCCACCCGCAGCCAGCGGTGCGCGCAGATCTCGTAACGCGCCGCGTCCCAGCCGGTGTTGGCGTGTGTGGGCCGGTGCACATGGCCGAACTGGATCTCGGCGGCGGACCGTTCGGCGTGCACGTCCAGCGGGAAGGCGGCCTTGAGCACCTTCTCCGACTCCCGCCAGTCGACGTCCGTGACGACGTCGACGCGCCTGCCGCCCGCCGCGAGCCGGATCTCCTGGGTGATCCGCGACGCCCCGAACGCGCGCGTGACGCGCACCGCCACCCGCAGCGGGCCCTCCTCCACCAGCTCGACGGACTCGGCGTCCGTCAGGTCGGTGTGCCGGTGCCGGTAGTGCCGGTCGAGGTCCCAGGCGTCGTAGTGCGTGGGGTGGTCGGGGTGCAGCTGGAGGAGGTTGCCGGGGGCCGCGAGGACCTCGCGGCCCGCGTCCAGGTCCCGCACGGAGGCCAGCAGCCCGGCGGCGTCGATGGTCACGCCCAGGTGCTCGTTGGTCAGCAGGATCGTGTCGCCGGTCGTGTGCGCGGCCACCCCCGGGCCCGGCGTCCCGGAGCCGTCCAGGCTCCGGGTGCCGAGCGCGGGGACGTCGACGCGCACCAGCGTGCCGTCACCGCTGTCCACGACCTCGTCGCGGGCGTACGGCGAGGCGTTCAGGACGGCGAGCCCGCCCGCGCCGAGAGAACGTACGGCCGACGCGGTCAGCTCGTCCAGCTCGGCCAGGACACGCTCGTACGTCTCCCGCGCCTCGCGGTGCACCCACGCGATCGACGATCCCGGCAGGATGTCGTGGAACTGGTGCAGCAGAACCGTCTTCCACAGGCGGTCCAGTGTGTCGTACGGGTAGACGTACGCCGGATCGCGCACCGCCGCCGCCGTGCACCACAACTCCGCCTCCCGCAGGGCGTGTTCGCTGCGGCGGTTGCCGCGCTTGGTCGCCGCCTGGGTGGTGTACGTCGCGCGGTGCAGCTCCAGATACAGCTCGCCGGACCAGACCGGGGCCTTGGCACCGTACTCCTCCTCGGCCGCCGCGAAGAACGCCGACGGCCGCTCGATCTCGACGCGCGGCGAACCCTCCAGGGACTTCAGACGCCGCGCCCGCTCCATCATCTCCCGCGTCGGGCCGCCCCCGCCGTCGCCCCACCCGAACGGCACCAGGGAGCGGCTCGCCCGGCCCTTGTCGGCGAAGTTCCGCTCGGCATGGGCGAGTTCGGCGCCGTGGAACTGTGAGTTGTACGTGTCGACGGGCGGGAAGTGGGTGAAGACCCGGGTGCCGTCGATGCCCTCCCACCAGAAGGTGTGGTGCGGCATCTTGTTGGACTGGTTCCAGCTCAGCTTCTGGGTGAGGAACCAACGGATGCCCGCCAGCTTCGCCAACTGCGGGAAGGCGGCGGTGTATCCGAAGGAGTCAGGCAGCCAGATCTCCTCCGTCTCGACGCCGAGCTGCTCGCGGAAGAACCGCATGCCGTGCGTGATCTGCCGCGCGAGCGCCTCACCGCCCGGCATGTTGGCGTCCGACTCGACCCACATCGAGCCCACCGGCACCCATGTGCCGTCCTCCACCGCCTTCTTGATCCGCTCCCAGATGTGCGGCTGGTGCTCCTTCACCCACGCGTACTGCTGGGCCTGCGAGCAGGCGAAGACCAGCTCCGGATACTCCTCGGCCAGAGCCGTCACATTGGCAAAGGTCCGTGACGCCTTGCGCACCGTCTCGCGCAGGGGCCACAGCCACGCCGAGTCGATGTGCGCGTGACCGGCCGCCGACACCCGGTGCGCGCTCGCGTGCGCGGGCTTCGCGAGGACACCGGCGAGCGCCGCGCGCCCCGCGGCCGCCGTGCCCGGCACATCGTGCAGATCGAGCGCGTCGAGCATGTCCTCGAGGGCCCGCAGGATCTCGTGGCGACGTGGACGGTCGGCGTCCAGTTCTGCCATGAGCTCGGACAGGACCTCGATGTCCAGGACCAACCGCCATACGTCCTCATCGAGTACGGCGAGATCGGCAGACGCGAATCGGTAGATCGGCCCAGTACCCGCGGTCAGTACGTCGCCCAGCGGCGTCGGCACGAAGTCGTGCAGAACGGCGGGATTGGCCGCCGCTTCCAGGAGTAGGTGCACCGGCTCACCACCCCGCGCGGGGGAGGCCACCGGAATATGCCGATTGCGCGGGTGAACTCCCTTCAGCGGCACGCCCGCCGCGTCGTACACCAGACCCTCCGCCTGGAACCCCGGCCCGTCCCCCGTGAAGCCGGGGTCGACGACCACCTCGACCCGGCGCCCCCGCCACTCGTCGGGCACCCGCCCCTGGAGGCGGAACCAGCTGGTCGACCAGGGACTTCCCCAGTCCGTGCCGGTCTCGAAGGGTTCGTACGACGCTTCGAGAGCGGCCGAGACGGGCACCGGCTCGCCCGGCGCGTGCCAGACGGAGAGCGCGAGCGGCACCCTGTGCGGGTACTGGGCGGGGCGGATGAACTGGCGCAGCGCCCGTTCCAGGCGGCCTTCCACCAGCAGTCTGTCGTCGTGCACACGGGCTCCTCGGAACGGTCGGTGGCGGGGGTCCACCGCTTCACTTCCCCCCAGGTCTTCGGCACACCCCTGTCATTGGTTGACGATTCGACAGGAGTGCCGTCTGTGGGCCGGGGCATGCATTCCGTGAAGTTGTTCGAGCAGGGAGGCAAGGTCATCGCTTTGTGGGCGGGGGTCATGACGAGGCAGTCACGTGGAGGCGGCCCCGGGGGAATCGGGGCCTCTTCGCAGAACGTACGAGACGAGATCGCCGAGGGGGCGCCGGCCGAACCGGACCGGGCGCAGCTCAGGCGCAGACTGGGGAGGGCCGATCTGTCGGCGGTGCCCGAGGTCAGGGGCGCTCTGAGGGAATTCTTGAGGCGCTGGGGAAAACCGGCACGGGCCGACATAGCCGAGCTGCTCACCAGCGAACTCGTCACCAACGCACTGGTGCACACCGACCACGACGCGATCGTCACCGCGACCCTCGGACCGCGCGGTCTGCGCGTCGAGGTGCGGGACTTCGTGGGGCGCCGCCCCCAGCCGCGCGTGCCGAACGCCGACGACGGTACGAACGGCAGGGGCCTGATCCTGGTGCAGTCCCTCGCCGACGCGTGGGGCGTGCGCGCGCACGGGGTGGGAAAGGCGGTGTGGTTCGAGCTGAACGGCGGCGGCATGACGTGAACGCTGCCGCCACCCCCGCCTGTCCGTGATGACGTGTCCGCAGCGATCAGCCGAACTGCTGCTCCAGGTTCTTCAGCTTCTGTTCCAGTGAGTCGAGCCGGGGCAGGGCCTGGGTGTCGTCCTCCGCCGTGAGGTCGACGGTGACGGGAGTGATCCGCTCGTCACCGTCGCCCCCGACGGCCTGGAGGGAGGGCCGGGCGCCTGACGGCAGCTGTTCCGACGCCGCTATGACAGGGTCCGCGCCGACCTGCGCGGACCCGGCGGCCGTGGAGACGGCCTGTACGTCGACCTGTCGGCCGCCCCGGTTGTAGCCCCGGTGGCCGCGGCTGATCGCCTTGAGCCGGGCGCGCTCCAGCTTCTCCCGGTCGCGCCGGTGCAGCCGGGTGCGCTCCTTCTCACGGCGGTCCTCCCGCACCTCCTCGACGGCCTCGTCCAAAGTGCGTACGCCTTCGAGGAGCATCAGCGACCAGGCGCCGAAGGTCTCCCGGGGCGCGCGCAGCCACCGCACGATACGGATCTGCGGCAGCGGACGCGGCACCAGACCCTGCTCGCGCAGCGCCGCCCGGCGGGTCTGCTTCAGCGCGCGGTCGAAGAGGACCGCCGCCGACAGCGACATCCCGGCGAAGAACTGCGGGGCGCCCGCGTGGCCAAGCCCTCTGGGCGCGTGCACCCAGTTGAACCAGGCCGCGGCTCCGGCGAACGTCCACACGAGCAGGCGCGAGCCGAGCGCCGCGTCGCCGTGGCTGGCCTCGCGCACGGCGAGGACGGAGCAGAACATGGCGGCGCCGTCGAGGCCGAACGGGACGAGGTACTCCCAGCCGCCGGAGAGGCTGAGGTTCTGCCGGCCGAAGCCGACCAGGCCGTGGAAGGAGAGCGCGGCGGCGACCGCCGCACAGCAGAACAACAGCACATAGGACGCGGTGCCGTAGACGGCTTCCTTGCGCCTGCGGCGCTCCTCGCTGCGTTCCCACGAATCGTCGCCGGCGGCGGACTTCGCCGCCTTGGGGTGGCCTCGCTTGCCGCGCGTCAGCACCGCCACCGCCACCAGCACGCCCAGGAGCAGGACGCCGCCGGGGAGCAGCCAGTCCAGCGATATGTCGGTCAGTCTCATCGGGGGTCCCTTGCGTCGCGGTAGGGCGTTTCGGGCGCCATAGTGACCCGATCCGGAAGGCCCTCAGGAGGGTTTCCGGGCAAGAGAACGCCAAGGGGGTGAGAGAGAGTACGCGGAACGCGTTTTTGCTCGAACTGACTGCCAGGGAACGGCTGTCGAGTTCGATTAACCGTGCACCGAAGGGGTGGTTCAGCCGGAAGTGGCGGCGGTGGCGCTCAGCCGTGCGACGCGTTCCGTGTCACAGGTGCGGGGGCAGGTGACGCAGGTGTCCTCGGGGCGCAGGGTGTAGAACATGCAGCAGCTCGCCCGGTCGCGGGTCGGCAGCGACTCGCCGTTCGGCCCCGTCAGCTCACGGAAACCGGCCGTGCCCACGTACGGCTTCGTGGCGCCGGGCAGCAGCCGCTCCAGCTCCGTCATCGCGCGGCGCTCCTCGCCGAGGAGGTGCGCGATGTACCAGAGGCCCTCGACGATCTCGTCGGTGGCCACGCTCCACAGGGCGCGCGAACGGCGCCGCATCCGGGGGCCGAAACCCTCCAGGAGCGGGCCCAGATGGTCGGCGACCGCCGCCCGCACCTCCGCCCGCAGCGCCTCCTCGTCCGCCACGACGCGGGCGGCGGGCAGTTCGGCGGCCGGGTCGCCCGGCAGACAGGCGAAACCGTCCGCCCGTACGGCCATCCGGCCGAGGGAGCGCTGGAAGGAGACGTTCGCCACCGGGAAGCGGGGGACGCGGCGGTGCAGGAACCACGGGACCGTGATGAGCAGGGTGGCCGGCCAGGCGTAGCGGTGCAGTCCGAAGCTCGCCACCACGTCGGGGCGCGCCCGGGTGCCGTAGTCCTTCAGGACCTGCGCGTCGTCCCACGCGAGGAACGCGTCGAGGTCGGCCCCGCCCTCCGCGAGGTGGGCGGCGGTGACCCAGCCGCCGTCCCGGGGGGCCTCTTCCCCGGCGCTCAGCTCGGTGACGCGCAGTCCTGGGAACACCTCGTTGAGGCGGGCGTAGGAGTCCGCTACGGCGCTGGAGACGCTCTGGGCGGGCGCGGCCAAGGTGGGGACGGACATGCGGGGACCACCGAATCGCGATCGATTGCAGGTAAGCCTTACCTTACCCGACGTGATCGAGGTTTCAACCGCGGTCCTGTCCGCCTATGGTGCCTCTCGTACCTTTCACAGCAGTCGCAAGCGGGGCGGAGCGGGCACGGGTGGACGTCGTGGGGCAGAGCGGAGGGCGTGCGGCGGAGCCCTCCGCCGCGGCGCCGCCCGTCCGGGTGCCGGAGCAGGCACCGCGTCGGACGGTACGGCGGAACTCCGTACGCGGGCAGATCCTCGACGCCCTGCGGGCCGCGCTGGTGGGCGGCGAGCTGACGCCCGGCGAGGTGTACTCGGCGCCGGTGCTCGGCGAGCGCTTCGGCGTCTCCGCGACGCCCGTGCGCGAGGCGATGCAGCAGCTGGCGATCGAGGGCGCCGTGGAGGTCGTCCCCAACCGTGGCTTCCGGGTCGTCGAGCGGGGTGCGCGGGAGCTGGCGGAGCTTGCGGAGGTGCGGGCGCTGATCGAGGTGCCGGTCATGCTGAGGCTCGCCCGTACGGTGCCGTCGGAGCGCTGGAGCGAGCTGTCGCCGCTGGCCGAGGCGACCGTGCTGGCGGCGGCCGGCGGCGACCTCGCGCGCTACGCCGAGGCCGATCGCGCCTTTCACGGAGCGGTGCTCTCGCTCTCCGGCAACCGCCAGTTGGTGCGGGTCGCGGATGACCTGCACCGGCGGGCGCGGTGGCCCCTCGTCAGTGGTCCCGTCCCGGGCCGACGGGCCGATCTCGTCGCGGACGCGGCGGAGCACATGGCGCTCCTTCAGGCGCTGATCGCCCAGGACCTGCCGGTGGTCTCCGCGTTGGCCCGCGAACACTTCGCGGGGGCCTGACCTTTTCGCGCCGTCCGGTGGAGGTGTCCTGGTCCGCCGCTTCGCGGCGGATGTTTCCCACCCACCCGTCCGTTGCCCCGGGTTTTCGGCTGCCTAGGTCGCCGGAGCCGTCGGTGTGAGGTGGGGGGTGAGCCAGGTGGGGACTCCGCCCAGGAGGCGGAAGAGGCGGGTGGCCTCGGCGCGGAGGCGGCCGGCCTCCGGCTCCGGCTCCGCGTCGGCGAGCGCGGCGAGCGCCGGCGCCGTGCCCACGAGGTAGCCCAGCTCCTCGCGGAGCCGCAGCGACTCCGCGAAACCGTGCCGCGCCTCCGCCAACTCCCCGTCCCGCAGGGCCAGTCCGGCCAGATGCCGCCAAGTGAAGGACAGGAGAAGGGAGTCGGCGCGCGCGGTGGCCCCCGCGTGCGCCCGCCGGTACGCGGCCCTCGCGGCCTGTGGCGAGTCGGCGACGTGCTCGGCGATCAGCCCCCGGCGGAAGTCGAGAAGGGGCCGGCCCGCCGCGTCGGGGGCGAGCAGCGCTGCCGCCCTGCCGAGCGCCGTACGCGCCTCGTCGGCCCGGTCCCGTACCCCCAACACCGTGGAGGCGTACGCGAGTTGACCCCGCTCGCAGGCCGCCGCCCCGCGGTCGTCGTCGTCCTCGGCCAGTGCCTCCGCGGTCCGCAGCCCGTCCTCGGCCTCGGCCCAGCCGTCCCCGGTGAACAGGCAGCGCTCGACGAGCAGCGCCGCCCGCTGGAGCGCCGGCACCGCCCCGGCCCGCGAGGCGAGCAGCGCGGCCGCGTCGGTCCAGCAGCCGCGCGAGCGCAGCCGCCATACCGCGGTCTGGAGTGGATCGTCCCCTGCAATCGTTCCGGTACCAGACATGGCGGTATGCGCCACGTTGCCCTCCCCGAGCACACCATTGAGCTGTTGAGTCGTGGGCGCATCTCAGCATGGATGGCGGTGTCCGGCCAAGAGGCCGGGTGAAAGAATTCACAAACGGCGGGCCCGGGGAGGGCGCGGGGCCGACCGGTGTTCCGTCGGCCCCGGCCGGCCTCCGCCGGATTTCCTCAGCTCATCCGCAGCGCGAGGAAGAAGTCGAGCTTGTCCTCCAGGCGCGAGAGGTCACGGCTCGTCAACTGCTCGATACGGCCCACTCGGTAGCGCAACGTGTTGACGTGGAGGTGCAGCCGCGCCGCACAGCGCGTCCACGAGCCGTCGCAGTCGAGGAACGCCTCCAGGGTCGGGATCAGCTCCGCCCGGTGGCGCTGGTCGTACTCCCGCAGCGGGTCCAGGAGCCGCGCCGTGAACGCCCGGCGCACGTCGTCCGGCACGAACGGCAGCAGCAGGACGTGCGAGGCCAGCTCCTGGTGGCCGGCCGCGCAGACCCGGCCGGGGCGGGCGGCGGCGACCCGGCGGGCGTGCCGCGCCTCTTCGAGGGCGCCGCGCAGCCCCTCCGCCGAGTGGACGGACGCGCTGACGCCCAGCGTGAGGCGGCCGTCGCCGTCCAGGCCCGCGGACAGCGGGTCGCGTACCGACTCCAGGAGCGCGTCGGCGAGCAGGCCCGTCTCCGAGCCGTCGTGCTCCGCCGAGACCGCGGGGAGCGGCAGCAGCGCGATGGCCTCGTCGCCGGTGTGGGCGACCGCGATCCGGTCGGAGGGCTCCGGTCCGGAGGAGAGGGGGTCGACGAGGATCTCCTCCAGGAGCGACTGGGCCACCGGGCCGCCCGCGATGTCGCCGCCCTCCCACTCCACGCGGGCCACCACGACCTGCCAGTGCGGGGCCGCGCCGAGCCCCGGCAGCAGCACGGGCGCCGCGACCCGCAGCCGCGCCGCGATCTCCGCCGGTGCCGCGCCCGTCTGCACCAGCTCCAGGACCTCCTGGGCCAGGCGGCGCCGCACCGTGCGGGCGGCGTCGCGGCGGTCCCGCTCCACCGCGATCAGCTGCGTGACGCCCTGGAGCAGGTCCAGCCGCTCCTCGGGCCAGTCGCCCGCGTCGGCCTCCACGGCGAGCACCCAGTCGGAGAGCAGCGTCTCGCGCACGTCGCGCGCGCCGCCGCCCGCTCCGCGGCCGCTGGGCCGAACGGGGAACAGCGAGTACGTCACCCCGTCCACCGCGACGCGGTGCGGGCCGCGCCGCCCGGTGCGCGTGGCCGCCAGATGCTCCCCGGCCAGCCGCGCGCAGACGGGCCCGGACAGGGCCGTGCCGTCCGCGCCCGACCCGGCGATGGGGCGCCCGGCGGGGGAGAGCACCCAGGCCCGCAGGTCCAGGTCGGTGCCGAGCAGGTCGAGTACGACGTCGGGGCCGCCGCCCGCCGGACCCGAGGTCATCAGGCGGCGGTGCCGGTCCACCACGGCCGCCAGGTCCCCGGCGCGCTCGCCGGAGACCTGACGTACGACGTGTTCGGTGATGGTCGCGAAGGCCACCGATTCGTTGACCGCGAAGAGCGGCAGACGGTGGCGGGCGCAGGCCTCGACGATGTCGGCGGGGACATCGCCCAGCTCGGCCTCACCGGCCGCCAGCGCCGCCACCCCCGCGCTCGCGAGGATGCGGACGAAGGGCTCGGTGTCCGAGGCGTCGCGGCGCCAGGCGAGCCCGGTGAGGACCAGCTCGCCGCCCGCCAGATAGCGGCTGGGGTCCCGCAGGTCCGTGGTCATCACACCGCGCACGGTGCGGTCCAGCTCGTCCTCGCCGCCGAGCAGCCGCAGGCCCAGCGCGTCGGTGTCCAGGAGTGCGCGCAGCCGCATGGTGTCGTCGCCGCCGATCTGTCTCGAAAGTGGTGTACAAGCAGGAGGGCTCTGCAGGGCCGGGGCCCTGTGCCGCCGGGTGTCCGCGGTTTCCCGGGGGATTCCGCGAGGTTACTGAGACCCGTTCTTCATACGAATCTACAAGACGCGCGGCTTGGCCAGCCAACTCCTTCATGGTTTCGGTGACTGACCCCATCGGAGGACCGGGCGGTGTACTTGCCCCACTCCGCGTTAACAGCAGATGAACGAGCAGTCGAGGGACGAACGGCCCGAGTGGCCGATACGGAATCCCTCGCAGCGAACGACCCTCGACACGAAGAAGAGAGCCTCATGGACTTCCTTCGCCCCGCCAGCTGGGAGGAGGCGCTCGCCGCCAAGGCCGAGCACCCCACGGCTGTGCCGATTGCGGGTGGCACCGACGTGATGGTCGAGATCAACTTCGACCACCGCCGTCCCGAGTACCTGCTCGACCTCAACCGCATCGGCGAGCTGCGCGACTGGGAGGTGGGCGAGGAGACGGTCCGGCTCGGTGCCTCCGTCCCGTACACGCAGATCATGGAGGAGCTGCGCACCGAGCTTCCCGGCCTGGCGCTCGCCTCGCACACGGTCGCGTCCCCGCAGATACGCAACCGCGGCGGCGTCGGCGGCAACCTCGGCACGGCGTCCCCGGCCGGCGACGCCCACCCGGCGCTGCTCGCCGCCGACTGCGAGGTCGAGGTGGAGTCGGTGCGCGGCTCGCGCCTGATCCCGATCGACGACTTCTACACCGGCGTGAAGCGCAACGCGCTGGCCGCGGACGAGCTGATCAGGGCCGTCCACATCAAGAAGGCGGACGGCCCGCAGCAGTACTCCAAGGTCGGCACCCGCAACGCCATGGTCATCGCCGTGTGCGCCTTCGGTATCGCGCTGCACCCCGAGACCCGGACCGTGCGGACCGGCATCGGCTCCGCCGCGCCGACCCCGATCCGGGCGAAGACCGCCGAGGAGTTCCTGAACGCGGCCCTCGAAGAGGGCGGCTTCTGGGAGAGCAAGAAGATCATCACCCCCTCGATCGCCAAGCAGTTCGCGGAGCTGGCCTCCGGTGCCGCCAACCCGATCGACGATGTGCGCGGCACGGCGAGCTACCGCCGTCACGCCGTCGGCATCATGGCCCGCCGCACGCTCGGCTGGACCTGGGAGTCGTACCGCGGCAAGGGCCGCAGCATTGAGGGAGTCGCATAATGCGCGTGAACTTCACGGTCAACGGCCGTCAGCAGGAAGCGGACGACGTCTGGGAGGGCGAGTCCCTTCTGTACGTGCTGCGTGAGCGCATGGGCCTGCCGGGCTCCAAGAACGCCTGCGAGCAGGGCGAGTGCGGTTCCTGCACCGTCCGGCTCGACGGGGTGCCGGTCTGTTCGTGTCTGGTCGCGGCCGGTCAGGTGGAGGGCCGCGAGGTCACCACCGTCGAGGGCCTCGCCGACTACGCCAAGCACCGCGAGAGCGCCCACCCGGGCGGCGGCTGCGCCTCTGGCGCGTGCGGCACCTCGCTCCAGGACGCCCAGCAGTGGAAGGCCCAGGGGACGGACTCGCAGACCGGCGAGGGCGGCGAACTCTCCCCGATCCAGGAGGCGTTCATCGACGCCGGCGCCGTCCAGTGCGGCTTCTGCACCCCCGGCCTGCTCATCGCGGCCGACGAGATGCTGGAGCGCAACCCGCAGCCGACCGACGCGGACATCCGCGAGGCGCTCTCCGGCAACCTGTGCCGCTGCACCGGTTACGAGAAGATCCTGGACGCGGTGCGCCTCGCCGCCGCCCGCCAGGACCGTCAGGGACTCCAGGAAGGGGCGGTCTGACCATGGGCTCCACCCGTACGACCGGCGTACCCACCAAGCTCACCCAGGGTTCGCAGACCAAGGGCGGCATCGGCGAGTCGACGCTGCGGCCCGACGGCACCCTGAAGGTCACCGGCGAGTTCGCGTACTCCTCGGACATGTGGCACGAGGACATGCTGTGGGGCCAGACCCTGCGCTCCACGGTCGCGCACGCCGAGATCGTCTCGATCGACGTCTCCCAGGCCCTCGCGATGGACGGCGTCTACGCCGTCATGACCTACGACGACCTGCCGGCCGAGATGAAGAACTACGGCCTGGAGATCCAGGACACCCCGGTCCTCGCCCACGGCAAGGTCCGTCACCACGGTGAGCCGGTCGCCATCGTGGCCGCCGACCACCCGGAGACCGCCCGCCGCGCCGCCGCGAAGATCGTCGTCGAGTACAGGGAACTGCCCCTCATCACCGATGAGGCCTCGGCGACCGCCCCCGACGCCGTGCTCGTGCACGAGGGCCGCACCGACGACCACATGAAGCACGTACCGCACCCGAACATCGTGCACCGCCAGCCGATCATCCGCGGCAACGCGGACGAGGCGGCCAAGAAGGCCGATGTCATCGTCAAGGGCGAGTACACCTTCGGCATGCAGGACCAGGCCTTCCTCGGCCCGGAGTCCGGCCTCGCCGTGCCCGCCGAGGACGGCGGCGTCGACCTCTACGTCGCCACCCAGTGGCTGCACTCGGACCTCGAACAGATCGCCCCCGTCCTCGGCCTGCCCGAGGAGAAGGTGCGCATGACGCTCTCCGGCGTCGGCGGTGCCTTCGGCGGCCGCGAGGACATCTCGATGCAGATCCACGCCTGCCTCCTGGCGCTGCGAACCGGCAAGCCGGTGAAGATCGTCTACAACCGGTTCGAGTCCTTCTTCGGCCATGTGCACCGCCACCCGGCGAAGCTGTACTACGAGCACGGCGCCACCAAGGACGGCAAGCTCACGCACATGAAGTGCCGGATCGTCCTGGACGGCGGCGCCTACGCGTCGGCCTCCCCGGCGGTCGTCGGCAACGCCTCGTCCCTGTCGGTCGGTCCGTACGTGATCGACGACGTCGAGATCGAGGCCATAGCCCTCTACAGCAACAACCCGCCCTGCGGCGCCATGCGCGGCTTCGGCGCGGTCCAGGCGTGCTTCGCGTACGAGGCCCAGATGGACAAGCTGGCCGCGAAGCTGGGCATGGACCCCGTCGAGCTGCGCCAGCTGAACGCCATGGAGCAGGGCACGCTCCTGCCGACCGGACAGGTGGTCGACTCGCCGGCCCCGGTCGCCGAGATCCTGCGCCGCGTCAAGGCCCGCCCGCTGCCGCCCGAGCGCCAGTGGGAGTCCAGCGAGGGCTCCGACGTGCGCCAGCTGCCCGGCGGCCTCTCCAACACCACGCACGGCGAGGGCGTCGTACGCGGTGTGGGCTACGCGGTCGGCATCAAGAACGTCGGCTTCTCCGAGGGCTTCGACGACTACTCCACCGCCAAGGTGCGCATGGAGGTCATCAACGGCGAGCCCGTCGCGACCGTGCACACCGCGATGGCGGAGGTCGGCCAGGGCGGTGTCACCGTCCACGCGCAGATCGCGCGGACCGAGCTGGGCGTCGCTCAGGTGACGATCCACCCCGCCGACACCCAGGTGGGCAGCGCCGGTTCGTCGTCCGCGTCGCGTCAGACGTACGTCACCGGTGGCGCCGTCAAGAACTCCTGCGAGCTGGTGCGCGAGAAGGTCCTGGAGATCGGCCGCCGCAAGTTCGGCTCCTACCACCCGGCGTGGGCCACCGCCGAGCTGCTGCTCGAAGGCGGCAAGGTCGTCACCGACGGCGGCGAGGTCCTAGGCGACCTCGTGGACGTCCTGGAGGACGAGAGCGTCGAGGTCGAGGCCGAGTGGCGCCACCGCCCCACCGAGCCCTTCGACCTGGTCACCGGGCAGGGCAACGGCCACGTCCAGTACTCCTTCGCCGCGCACCGCGCGGTCGTCGAGGTCGACACCGAGCTGGGCCTGGTCAAGGTCATCGAGCTGGCCGTCGCCCAGGACGTCGGCAAGGCGCTCAACCCGCTGTCCGTCCTCGGCCAGATCCAGGGTGGCACCACCCAGGGCCTGGGCGTCGCGGTCATGGAGGAGATCATCGTCGACCCGAAGACCGCGAAGGTGAAGAACCCCTCCTTCACGGACTATCTGATCCCCACCATCCTCGACACGCCGACCATCCCCGTCGACATCCTCGAACTCGCCGACGAGCACGCCCCGTACGGGCTGCGCGGCATCGGCGAGGCCCCGACCCTGTCGTCGACCCCGGCGGTCCTCGCGGCCATCCGGAACGCGACCGGTCTCGAACTCAACAAGACGCCGGTACGGCCCGAACACCTCACCGGCACCTGAGCCCCGCGGGGGCCCCGGCCCCCGCGCGGTCCACCCCAGTTCTCCGAGCGGTGTGTGCCTCCCAGGAACGTCACACTTCCCTTCGCCCACACCGCTCGGATCCCAACTCCCCCTCGTTCCGAGGGAGATGTAGTTCGTCTCGGGCCGTCCCCCGGGTCGTGCAGCCCACGCACCATCCCAAATCCCGCAACTCCGCGGGTGCCCCTGTGAACCTTGGGAGTAGGCACCATGACCCAGTCGTCAGTGGAGCCCAAGACCACCGCAGAGGACGCGGGCCACGGCTCTCGCGTCCCGGCCGGCCGGTCTTGGCTCGATCGGTACTTTCACATATCCCGGAGAGGATCCACGGTCGCGCGTGAGGTGCGCGGCGGCGTCACCACCTTCATGGCGATGGCGTACATCCTCCTGCTCAACCCCCTGATCCTGTCCGGCAAGGACGCGGCGGGGGACACCATGGCCACCAAGGCCGTGATCACCGCGACCGCGTTCGCCGCCGCCCTCACCACGCTCCTCATGGGCTTCGTCGGCAAGGTGCCGCTCGCCCTCGCCGCCGGACTCTCCGTGTCCGGTGTGATCTCCTCGCAGGTCGCGCCCCAGATGACCTGGCCGCAGGCCATGGGCATGTGCGTGATGTACGGCGTGGTGATCATGCTCCTGGTGATCACCGGGCTCCGCGAGATGATCATGAACGCGATCCCGCTCGCCCTCAAGCACGGCATCACCATGGGCATCGGCCTGTTCATCGCCATCATCGGCCTGGTCAAGGGCGGCTTCGTCCACCCGGGCAAGGCGACACCGCTCTCGCTCGGCCCGGCGGGTGAGCTCTCGGGCTGGCCCGTCCTGCTCTTCGCGGGCACCCTGCTCCTCATCTTCATGCTGCAGGCGCGCAACATCCCCGGCGCGATCCTGATCGGCATCGTCACCGGCACGATCGTCGCGGTCATCCTCAACGCCCTGGATGTCATCGACCCCAAGCAGTGGGCGAACGGCGCCCCCGAACTGCACGGCGGCGCGGTCTCGTCACCCGACTTCTCGCTCTTCGGAGACGTCGAGTTCGGCGGCTGGGGCGAGGTCGGCGCGATGACCGTCGGCATGATCGTCTTCACGCTGGTGCTCGCCGGCTTCTTCGACGCGATGGCCACCATCATCGGCGTCGGCACCGAGGCCAACCTCGCCGACGACAAGGGCCGCATGCCGGGCCTGTCCAAGGCGCTGTTCATCGACGGCGCGGGCGGCGCCATCGGCGGCGTGGCGGGCGGCTCCGGCCAGACCGTCTTCGTCGAGTCCGCGACCGGCGTCGGCGAAGGCGCCCGCACCGGCCTCGCCTCGGTCGTCACCGGCCTGTTCTTCGCGGCCTGCCTCTTCTTCACGCCGCTCACCGCGATCGTGCCGCAGGAGGTCGCCTCCGCCGCGCTCGTCGTCATCGGAGCGATGATGATGATGAACGCCCGGCACGTCGACTGGGCCGACCGCGCCACCGCCATCCCGGTCTTCCTGACCGTCGTGCTCATGCCCTTCACGTACACCATCACCACCGGTGTCGCGGCGGGCGTCATCTCCTGGGTCGCCATCAAGATCGCGCAGGGCAAGGCGCGCGAGATCGGCGCCTTCATGTGGGGCCTGACGGTGATCTTCATCGTCTACTTCGCCCTCAACCCCATCGAAGGATGGCTGGGCGTCCACTGAGGCGCTGAGCCCTCCGCACACCCGTAGAGCCTGAGGAGGCCGACATGCTGGACATCGCCGACGAGCTGAACCGGTGGGTCGGGCAGGGACGTGACTTCGCCGTCGCCACCGTGGTGGCGGTCGGCGGGAGCGCGCCCCGGCAACCCGGCGCCGCGCTCGCGGTCGACGCGGCCGGCACGGCCATCGGCTCGGTCTCCGGCGGATGTGTGGAGGGCGCCGTCTACGAACTGTGCCAACAGGCACTGGACGACGGCGAGACCGTCCTCGAACGCTTCGGCTACAGCGACGAGGACGCCTTCGCCGTGGGCCTGACCTGCGGCGGCGTCATCGACATCCTCGTCACCCCGGTCCGCGCGGACTCCGCGTCCCGGCCGGTGCTCGCCGCCGCGCTCGCCGCCGCCTCCTCGGGAGAGGCCGCGGCGGTGGCCCGCATCACCTCCGGGCCCGCCGAACTCGTCGGCCGCGCCCTGCTCGTACGTCCTTCGGGCGTGTACGAGGGTGGGCTCGGCGGACATCCCGAACTGGACCGCACGGTGGCGGGGGAGGCCCGCGCCCTGCTCGACGCGGGGCGCACCGCGACCGTGGAGATCGGCGAGGACGGCTCGCGGTGCGGTCAGCCGCTGGTGGTGCTCGTCGAGTCGAGCGTGCCGCCGCCCCGCATGATCGTGTTCGGGGCGATCGACTTCGCCTCCGCGCTGGTGCGGATGGGCAAGTTCCTCGGCTACCACGTGACCGTGTGCGACGCGAGGCCCGTCTTCGCGACGCCGGCCCGCTTCCCCGACGCCGACGAGATCGTCGTCGAGTGGCCCCACAAGTACTTGGAGAACACCGGCGTCGACGGCCGCACCGTGCTGTGCGTGCTGACGCACGACGCCAAGTTCGACGTGCCGCTGCTGCGCCTCGCGCTGCGGCTGCCCGTCGCCTATGTCGGCGCGATGGGTTCGCGGCGCACCCACGAGGACCGCAACAAGCGCCTGCGCGAAGTCGGCGTCACCGAGCTGGAGCTGGCGCGGCTCAGGTCACCCATCGGACTCGACCTGGGCGCTCGTACGCCCGAGGAGACGGCCCTGTCCATCGCCGCGGAGATCGTCGCGGGCAGGCGGGGCGGCAGCGGGGTCTCACTCACGGGGGCGCACACGCCGATCCACCATGACGGAACACGCGCCCCCTCTGGGCGGCTCGGGTCGGTCGCCTGACGTTCGGCGCGGGTGCGGGTCGGCCGCCTGACGTTCGGCGCGGGTGCGGGTCGGCCGCCTGACGTTCGGCGCGGGTGCGGGGCGGGCGTCGTCCGGCCTGACTCTGGGGCGGGCACCGGTGCGGACGGCGTTCGGCGGGGGTGTGGGGCGGGCCGCTCAGTGTGGTTTCGGCGTTTTCGGCGTCGAGGTGAGGAGCCGGTTCACGACTCCGGAGAACATCCGGCGGGCGGCCGCCGCGAGCAGGCCGTCGAACAGGGTGGGCATCAGACGCGGGCGCAACTCCTCGCGCCAGACGATCCCGGAACCGGCGGGGCCGGGGCTCACCTCGATCTCCGCCCAGCCGGCGATGGCCGTCCCCCGCTTCTCCAGGCGGCACCGCCCCGGGGCGGTGCCCTCCGGTGGCCGCCAGTCGACGACCTCCATGACGTCGTCGAAACCGAGGGGACCGAGCCCGCTGCGGGCCACGAAGACCGTGCCCACGCGCGTGGGCGGGTCGGTACGCACCGTGACGCGGGTCAGCGGGACGACCTCGCCGTGCCGCTCCCACGCGGTCAGGCGCCGCCATGTCTCGGCGGCGGGCAGGGACGTCTCCCCGGCGAATTCGAAGTGGGCCACGCCTCCGAGCCTAGGCCGTGTCCGGCCCAGGGGCTCAGCGGTAGATCTTGCCGGGCTCGGCCTTGCCCGGCGCGAGCAGCTGGGACACCGTCACGAAGACGTATCCCCGCTTCTTCAGCTCGGCGATGACGCCCGGCACGGCGGGCACCGTGCCCTTGTAGATGTCGTGCAGCAGGATGATGCCGTCCCGCTCCGTCTGGTCGATGACCCGCTTCTCGATCAGCTTGGAGTCATTGGTCGTGTAGTCCTTGGCCGTGACGGTCCACAGGACCTGCGAGAGGCCGAGCTCCTCGGAGATCTTGTTGACGTCGTCGTTGGTGCGGCCCTGCGGCGGGCGCATCAGCGTCGGCTTCTTGCCTATGAGCTTCTCTATCGCCTCGTTGGGCCGCTCCAGCTCCCGCCGCGCCTCGGCCGGGTCGATCTTCGTCAGGATCTTGTGCGACCAGGTGTGACTGGCGACCTCGTGCCCCTCGGCGTCCATCCGCTTCACCAGCTCGGGGTACTTCTCGATGTGGTTCCTGCCGAGCGTGAAGAAGGTGGCGGGCACCTTCTCCTTCTTGAGGATCCTCAGCAACCTGGGCGTGTTCTCGCTGGGTCCCGCGTCGAAGGTCAGCGCCACGCACTTGGCCTTGCGGCAGTCGACCGTGCCGAACTCGCCCTGATCCGCGGCCTTCGCCCCCGCGGCCGCCTTGCGGACGGCGCTGGGCGAGGTGGTGTCGAACTTGGTGCACCCGCTCAGGGCGAGGACGAGAGCCGCCCCTGCCGCGAGGACGGATGCGGTGCGACCAGGCAACCTCTTCGGCGCGTGGGTCGTCTTCAGGGCAGCGGTGGGCATGTTCACGGCGGGCATACAATCACTATACACGCCGCGTATACAGCGAGTTTATAGACAGGTTCCCCGTCGGCTGCGCCAGTCGCCGAGGTAGTCGATCTCGGGGGAGAGCCGTACGCCCTTCGACCCGTCGGCGCACGATCTCCACCGCCGTGGAGAAGCGAGCGGCGCTCGCGCCGTCCGCGGGGTTCTCCGCCACCAGCGTGTAGTGCAGGGGGGAGACGCGGACGCCGGTGGTGACCGGGCAGCGCAGCCCGAAGCCCGCTTCCCTGATGAGCCAGCTGGCGCTCACCCTGGTCGAGCCGTCAGGGAAGCAGTTGACCGGCGCGTCGCGGGCGCGCAGACGCTCGGCCTGCGCAGGGCTGATCTCGGGGCTGAGGAAGACACTGCCCACGGAATGCTCGTCGCTTCCCGGGCACCCCAGGACCATCCCCTTGCCGCGCCGGACCGCGAGCACGGCGCGGGCCGCCTCCGCGGCGGCACGCTGCTGCCGAGCGGGACGTCGAGCTCGGCGGCGACCTGGCGGTAGGCGACGGGGGCGCTCAGCGCGGAGCGGCGCAGCGCGAAGACGCTGGCCCGGTAGCTCATGCAGGACACGGTGTACGCGACCAGCTCGCTGTCGCCCGCGGCCCGGGCCGCCTGGAAGGCCCCCAGGAAGTGGCGTCTGCTGTCCCGTTCCAGGCGAGTCGGCCGCCGGCCAGCCGGCCAGCTGGCCGAGTTCTCGGCACCGTGGAGCCGGGCGCCGAGGTCGGCGTCGTACGCGTACTCGGCGGCCAGCCGCCGCGCCCACCGCAGGTCATGTGTGGTCCAGTCTCGTCGAGCATGTTGCCTGGCTGCTGTACGAGCACCGCCGCGCACGCAACACCCGCTGGCGGAAGCTCGGCTGCTTCGACCAGGCACTGCTCACGCTGGTCCACCTGCGCAAGAACGAGACGTTCGCCCAGCTCGGCGCCGGGTTCGCGATATCGCAGGCCACCGCTTGGCGCTACGTGGACGAGGCCCTGGAGGCACTGGCTTCCTGGGCCCCAGCCCTGCACGAAGCCCGCACCGGCCTCGGTGAGGGCGACCACGTCATCGTTGACGGCACACTGGTCCCCACCGACCGCGTCCGCGCGATCAGCCGTACTACTCGCAGAAGCACAAGAAGCGCGGCATGAACGTGCAGGTCATCGCCCGCCCGGACGGCACACCCCTGTGGTTCTCCCGCGCGGCACCCGGACGCACACATGACCTGACCTCGGCCCGCGCCTACGGCATCGTCCAAGCCTGCCTGACCCGGCAGACCCTCGTGCTGGCGGACCGCGCCTACCAGGGCGCCGGCGCCACCTTCCGCACCCCGTACTACCACCACAGCGAACAGCCCGCTGCGCATGATGCGCCAGGACTTGAGTGAACACGCTCCTCCACCCGCCGCATCAGCCGCACCGTCCAAGCCATCCACGTACTACTGACCTACGACTATTCAGGATGAAAGAGGTTCAATTACTCCCGTTCCCCCGCACAGAAGCCCCGCCAGGACTCACCTGACGGGGCTTCATATGTGTATAAGCGTATTGCTCCGTGCCGTTACGGTCGCCTACCGCTCGGAT
The DNA here is from genome assembly GCF_053591415.1 of Streptomyces sp. NPDC003032. Taxonomy (NCBI): domain Bacteria; kingdom Bacillati; phylum Actinomycetota; class Actinomycetes; order Kitasatosporales; family Streptomycetaceae; genus Streptomyces; species Streptomyces sp. NPDC003032. The sequence goes on from NZ_JBSFTT010000016.1 coordinate 60,871, forward strand.
TTCCGTAGTTGGCGGTCAGGGTTGCGGCGTACTCGTCTGGGACGGTCCGACCCGTGAAGGTCAGCGGAAGATACGACTCCAGAGCGCCTGACACCTCCAGGAAGGGCCCGAACTGTGCGCGCCATTCATCCCGTGCGGCCACGTTGGGAAATCCCCCGAGTACTGCGACCTCGGGATCTCTTTCACCCCAACACCCCCATCTTCCGGAAGGCCCGGTCGCAGCAATGACGTTCGCAGAGATCGCAATAGACCCCATGATGTCACCGTCCGGCTCGTGACCGATCGCCGCCCAGTAGTCGTCCACGTCGGCCTCGACAGACAACGACAACGCCGGATACATCCGATACTCCGGAAGGTAGAACGCATCGCAATCCGGCTCAAGAACCAGCAGTTCGACGTGACTGTCGCCATGCCACCGAGCCATCGTGCAGAGCGCCGGCCAGAATTCCGGGGTGAGGACCGCATCGAACTCACAGAACAGCGAGTCCCCCACACTCTCATTGAAGACCCGGTGGGGCAGCCTGGCGTCAAGATCGAAAGTGGCTGCGCTATGAGAGCGAACGTCCAGGTAGCCGTTGCGATCCATCACTATCGAACCAGCTTCTGTCATTAGTCCTCACCCAGCCTGATCTTGATGTCGGCCTTCTTGGATCCGGGATTGTAGTAGTCGGCCGTCCATCCCTTGTAACTGCTCGCCTTCCCTCGAAGGAAATACCTTGCCCCATCCTTCTCGTACATGATGTTCGGGCCCTTTTCGGTGCGGCTCCACCCATTGTTCTCAAGATTCTTTCCGAAGTCCACGGGGCCCACGTCTGTCGATTTGTTCAGCATGCGGGCGCCGGGACTCGTGACGTCCTCGTATTTCGATGCGGGCGGGCAGTCGCTGTTGTGAACGAGGACCGGAGCTTTCCCCGCCAGCACATAGTACGTGTGGATGCCCTCGACGGTGAGGTTGTAGGTGCGCTGGTGGTCCTGGTACTGGCGAGCTGCCGTCACGACGACGCTGCGGCCGTCATCCGTGCGCAGAGTCATGCCCGGCTTGAGCTTTCCGGCTTCTACCCACGCCTTCTTGTTGGCCGACCAGAAGGGGTGCTCGTGTGTGGCCGTTAGCTTCTTGGCGCCGTCGGGTGTAGCGATGGTGAGTTCGGTGAACTGCTTGTCGTTATCAGTGACGATGGTCGCGGTGACTTCGCGTTTACCGGTCTTCCCGGTCCGTGGGTCAGTTGCCAGGACCTTATCGCCGACTTTGATGTCCTCAATGTTCTTCTTTGCGCCACCTGCCATGCGGACGTCTGTGCCGGCGGGGAAGCACTTGTTGCAATCGGAGGGGGCTCCTCTCCTGGTCTTCTTTGATGCTTCTCCGCCCTCCCCTAGAACTTCTTTGACGCCCTTCTTGATCTGTTTCTTGAATGGCTTGAGAAACTTGAAGAACGGCAGATCCAGGAGTGTGCTGCCGCAAGCTACGCTGACTCCCCGATGGCGCCCACATTCCTGCCATGACTGCACATCGGGGAGGATCGTCTCCTTCGCCGCTTCCGCTGCACCACCGCCCGTGAAGAATTTCCTTAGCGTGGGAAACGCATCAGGAAAGACCAACGGGTTGTTGAAACCGGCTAGGGATGCGCGACTGCCTCTGCTGGTCCGGTAGTACACCGAGTTGTTCGCACGGTCGTTGACGACGCGGTTCGATGCGATCACCTTGTTGATGATGTTCTTGGCGGCTTTTCTTATGATGTTTACAAAGTCGCCGACGCCGTAGAGGCGCCCGCTCGGGTCACTGAAGGTGGCCGGGTTGCTGTTGCTGTAGGTGTAGCCGTTCATCTGCTGGGGGTCCGTCAGGTCCATGACGGGGTCGACAGACAGGAAGCGGCCGGTGGTCGGGTCGTATTCGCGGGCGCCGAGGTGGGTCAGTCCGGTGGAGGCTGTGTCGTCGGTGCCGCCGACGAAGCCCTTGGTCCCGGGCCAGGTCTTCGGGCTTTCGCCTCTTGGTCCGCCGAAGGGGAGGGCGCGGCGTTGGGCCAGCTTCAGATCAGCTGCGGCAATGGAGAGTTGTCCGGTGCCCTGGTGGTCCGCGGTGGTGAAGCTGATCGTGCCGTTGTCCTCCTTGACGGCCTGGTGGCCGCCGCCCAGGGGGGCGTAACGGGTGGCTTTGGCCTTCGTGGCGCCCTTGGGCAGGGTGACTTCGGTGTGGCCGAGGTAGAGAGTGGTCTCGGTCGGTGTGCGGCCGATCAGGCGGTTGCCCTCGGTGTCGTAGAGGTACTCGGTGACCTTGTCCTTGCCGCCCTGGACGGGTTCGCTGATCTTGGCCAGGTGGCCTTCGGCGTCCCAGGTGAGGGCCTGGGTGTCACCGCGCAGGGTACGGCTGGTGGTGTTGCCGGTGGGGTCGTAGCCGTAGGAGTCCTTGGTGGTGGTGCCTCCGGGCAGCTCTGTGGTGACCGAGGTCAGGGTGTGCGGCTGTGCGGTGCCCGGCTTGGGGTAGTCGTAGGTGCGTTCGGTGTTCTTGTTGCTGTCTCCGCCGACGTCATGGAGGGTTTCCGTGAGCCGGTTGCCGGCCTTGTCGTAGGTGTAGGAGTGCCAGTACGGGGCAGGTCCGCCGGTCTTGCCTGCGACCGGGGCGGTGGCGCATGTCTTGTCGCCCTGGGTCCAGGCTTCAGTCATCCGCCGCAGGTAGTCGTAGGTGAAGCACTGGGTGTCGGTGCCGGTGCGGGAGACGTCCGAGACCGAGAGAATGTTGCCGGCTTCGTCGTAGCTGTAGGTGTTGTGCTGGTCGACTCCGCTTTGGTCCTGGCGGTCGACCCGGGACGTGGCCAGGCGCTGGGATCCGTACTCGTAGCTGTAGCTGACCTTGGTCTTCTTGCCGTTGGTGCCGCCGAATTCATTCCATTGGGGTTTGCCGGTGAAGGTGTAACCGGTGTCGGCTTTGAAGCCGTCGCCCAGGACCGAGACGGGACGGAGTGTCTGCTTCTCGTAGGTGGTCGAGAAGCTGCCGGCGGGCAGGGAACCTGCTGCGGAGTAGCTCACGCCACCCACCAGCCCGGAGGGCAGATACGAGGTGCCGCTCTGATAGGTGCCGGCCAGCCCCTTCTCGCTGTCCGGGATGACTACGGCGGTCCTGGTCGGCCGGTACTGGGAGTCGTACTGGGTGACCTTTGAGGTGTAGGGGTTGCCGCCCACATAGCGGGTGGTCTCGGCCAGCTGGCCCTTGGCGCCGGAGATGGTGTCGTAGACCCACTTGGCGCGCAGGTCGCCCGTGGCGCTGCCTTCGCGTAGCTCGGTCTTGCGTCCCAGGTTGTCGTAGACGCTGGCCAGGGTGGTGCCGCGCTGGTCGGTGGTGGTGGTCAGCTGGCCCCGGTCGTCATAGAAGCTCTTGGTAGTGCCCCTGTCCGGGTCGCTGGCCTCTGTCTGGCGGCCCAACTGGTCGTACTTGTATGCCCAGCTGTTGCCCGCCGGGTCGGTGACCTTCTTCAGTTCGCCTGTGGGCGTGTAGGCGTAGGAAGTGGTGTCGTAGGCCGCGCTCGCGCTGCGGGTGTGGTGCTGGCGCAGCTCGGTCGCCTTGCCCTCGGCGTTGGTGAGGGTGGTGGTGGCGGTGTCGCCTTCGGGCGGAATGACGGTCGTACGGTCTCCGCCGTAGATGGTCTTGGTGGTGGCCAGGACCTTGCCGCCGTCACCGTTGCCGGCGACCAGTCGCTCTTCGACGGGGCGTTCCAGTCCGTCGTAGGTGATGTGGGTCTGGGACTCCACGCTCCAGGCGTTGTCCGGCTTGAACAGTTCGCGCTCGGCGGGCTTCAGCGCGTAATAGGGGGCGAAGGCCTTGGCGGGCAGACCGCGTTCGTCGTAGAAGGTGTCAGTGAGAATGCGGCCGCCGTCGGGACCGGGAGCCTGTGTCTGACGCTCGCGCAGGAAACCGTCGTAGATCGTGTAGGAGGCGACCTGGCCGCCTTCGTTGTTCAGCGTCTGGACGCGGACCGCGACAGGTTTGTTCTCCTCCATGAGGTAGGCGAATTCGTAGGTGGGTGTCTGGCTCGTCTTGCGGTCGGCCAGCCAGACTTTCGCGGAGCGGCCCAGCGCGTCGTACGTCATCGCGATGCGCTTGTTGTTGGTATCCACCCTGGTCATGGGCTGGCCGCGCAGGGGTTCCAGCTCGGTGACCGTGGTCTGTGCGGAGGCCGGGTCGGCTGCCTTGGCCGGCGGGCTGGTCTCGGTGACCTTTGTGGCGGTCCCGGTGGCCGGGCTGTAGGCGGTGGTGGTGGTGCGGCCGTCCTTGCGCGGGGTCCGTACGGGGTCTGCGGTGCCGGTGACGGTGACGTCTGCCGTGAGGTCGGTGGTGGTCAGCTTGCGGCCGTAGCCGTCGAAGGTGGCGCCGGCTTCCAGGTAGGCGGCCTTGGTTCCGTCGTGCTTCTTCAGGGTCGCGGACGCGGTGGCATCGCCCTTGGTGGGTGCGGCCCCGTAGACACCGCCGTCGTAGGCGGTGCGGACATCAGAGAGGACGTCCTTCGCCCGGTCGGGGGTGTCGGCGCACTTGACGGCGACACTCTCTTCCCGGGAGGGCAGCGTAAGGATGTTGTCGGCGGTGTTGGTGGCGTAGGTGGTGCGGGTGCACTGGTTGTCATCGGCCGTGCTGCTGTCGCCGAGGTCGTCGACCTGGGTGGGGCGGCCGGCGACGGTGTCGTAGTCCGTCGCGCTGGAGGTGACGCGCCAGGCGGTGCCCGCGCCGTCGTCCAGGGAGGTCCACTTCTTGGTGTGCGCGGTGCCGCTGAAGTTGGCGGTCACCGTGCCCCATTCACGGGTCTTCTTCGCGGTCTCGTGGTGCCAGGGCCGGTTCACCGTCTTGGCGAGGACCTTGCCGCCCGGCCCGGAATAGGTGACGGTCTTGTAGGAGAAGCCCTGTGCCGATTCGTGGTCGGTGATCGGGTCGCCTTCGCCGCTGTCGAGGCTGACCGAGACGTTCTTTGTGCCGCCGGAAGAGTCCTTGCGGTCACCGTCCATCCCTCTCAGGAAGTAGGTGTCTTCCTGCGACTTGTACTGATCATCGCCGCCCTGGCCGCCGGTCTTCGCTCGGACGTGGCCGTAGCCGCGCCACTGGGACCAGCTCTTGAACTTCTTTCTGGTCAGACCGTCGTCATCGTCGTAGTGCCAGGCCGCGCCGCCCAGGTACTCGTACGCGGTCTTGCCGTCGGCTGCTCCCCCGGTCCGGTCCGTGGTGGTGGTGGAGGTGACCACGTACTTGTTGAACCAGTGGCGGTCCGGGTCGTCGCTGGCGTCTCCGCCGATGTACTGCGGGAAGCAGCGGGTGGTGTTCGTTTCCGGTGTCGGGAGGGCGTCGAAGTCGCAGGCCGGTGCGGAGTAGTTGACGGAGACCTGGCCGCCGGCTTCGTCGGAGACTCCGGAGAGGCGGGCCTTGATGTATGGCGCGTACCCGTCGCCCGTCTTGTCCAGCCGGTTGGCGAGCTGGGTGTAGGCGAAGGTGGTCTTCGGCACGGTGACCGCGGGCTCGGCCGTGTGCCCGGTGCGCTGCACGGAGTCGAGCAGCAGCTGGTAATCGACGTCTGCCGTGCCCCATTTGTGGGCCAGCTTCCAGGAGTCGATCTTGCTGTAGGTGTCACCGTTCAGGACTTGGGTGGTGACGCCGGTCAGCCGCTTGCGGGTGAAGAACGAGGGGGACAAGCGCCCCTTGTCACAGTCCTCGCTCTCGGTGCAGTTCAAGTCCCAGGGTGTGTCGTACCAATAGAAGGCGTCCTTGCCGATATCGCTGCAGTCGGCCTTGGAGTCCGGCAGGCAGCGTTCGGACGTGGTGAAGTCGACCTTCGCCAGGGGCTTCGTGCCGTACATCGAGGATGACTTCAGCCCGTACTCGATGTGATCCAGCACGCCGCCACGCACGTAGCGGGTGTTGTCCTTGGCCTTGAGGTTACGGCCGTAGGAGTTCTTCTCCTGGTCGTAGTAGTAGGCCATGGCGTTGCCGTGCGGATCGACGACGTAGTCGAGGTTCCACCGCCAGCCCTGCTGGCACCAGGAGTCAGCGAAGGTGTCCTTGTGGCACTCTTCACCCGTGTTGTTGCCGAAGACCGGCGTCGTCCACGCGGAGTTGGTGGCGGGCTTACCGTCCGTCCAGCCCGGCAGCCGGTTGTATCCGAAGTAGAACCGCACTCCGTGCGGGTCCGTCAGGCGCCAGTACTCGCCGTCGTTGTCCCCGTTGCCGCGTTCGGTGGAGGACATGCGGACGATGCGGGACCCGTCGTCCTGTTTGAACTTGTACTCCTGATCCGTCTTCTTGTTGCCGTCGGCGTCGCCGGGCAGAGGGACCAGTTCGCCGCCCTTGCCGTTGAACGTGATGAACGCGTTGTCGTAGCCCCAGCACTGGTCACCGGGCTTGTTGCCGTTCGCGTCCTTCTCGCCGTCGTCCGAGCACGGCTTGTAGCGGCGCTCGATGTAGCCGGGCCACAGGTCGAAGCCGTCGCCGGCCCAGGAGGACTGATTGTTCGTACTGCCGGTGCGCCCGTCGATCGACCCGGAAGAATAGGACAGGCCCACCTGCGGCTGCAGGTCCCCTGGCACCTTGGGAACCGGCATGTCATACGACCACGAGAAGTCACCCGTGTTGAGATTGGTGTCCCACGTGGCAGACGGCGAGAGCGAGGTCGCCTTGTAGTCGCCGCCCGCGCTCTTCTCGTCCGCGACCGCGGCCAGAACGGTGGGACCCATGGCCCGCAACGTCACCGCGTCCGCCGTCAGCGTCTGCTTTTCGGTGTTGTTGACGGTGCCGACTGGTTGCGGGGTACGGCAATGCTGCTTCTGCGGGGTCTTCAGTACGCAGGCCGGCAGTCTGACCAGGGTCAGCCGGGAGCCGTAGCCGCCTCCGAACGCCTCCGCGAAGCTGGAGTAGTCAACCGCGGCCCGCACCTTGCCGGCCGCATCCCCCTTGGCATCTCCGGCCTCCAGCGAGAACAGCACGCCGCGCACACCGGCCCGCTCCGCCGTCCTGCGGTCCAGCACCCGCGCCGTGACATCGCCCCGCGCAACCGGTGGCGTGGCCGCCTTGGCGCCGCGGCCGCCCCTCTTGGTGTCGGCAGCCTTCGGCGTGCCCACCGCCAGCGGCAGTCCCTTGGCCCTGACGGACACCCCGGCAGTCTTGGCCGCTGCACCGGGGATGTCGATCACGGCCGAACCAGGCTTCGGCCAGGCAGCCTTCGGCGCCTCCTTGGGCGTCTTCGGACCCTTGGACGCCAGGCGAGGTACGGCCTTTGCTCTTTCCCGGCCCTTGACCGGCTTCTCTGTCGAGGCCGTGGTTGGCAGGCCGTCGCCATCCGCCGCCGCCATCGGTGCGCCGGCGGCCTGCAGCAGTGTGCCCACCATCGCAGCCGACACTGCCAGGGCCGCTCTTCGCCGCAGTACGGCGAACCGGCGCGCTCTCGTTATGCCGTTCATCTTCAGCAATCAATCCTTTACGGCAACACCGGCCCGCACGGCTGTGCGGCAGGGCGTTGACAGGTCAGTGAGGAACACATGGCGGAGGTGTGCCGGGAAGGAGGAGATCACTCCCCGGCACACCCAGGTCAGCTGTCGCCCGGTACGTCGGTGGGCAGACCGAAGGAGGAAGTGGCCAGCTTGTTGACCTGCTCGTCGGACAGAGCGCCCTGCAGCGTCCAGACGTCATCAACCGTGCCGGCGAAGTAGGACCCCGCAGCGTCGCCCCTGGCTCTGCCGACCTGCAGAGACTTGGTCGCCGAGAATGCCAGGGCGTTGTCGGCCCAAGAGATCAGGTCCTGGCAGGCGGTGTCATCCGCATCGCCGTCACCGTCCACGTCACCACAGGCGGATTCCTGCAGTCTCCCGTTGACGTAGAGGCGGACTTCCTTGGCGAAGCCGTCGTACACCACCGCAAGGTGGTTCCAATCAGTGACGGATTCGAACTCGGTATGCGTCACCCGGGTGACCGGAGCGTCCGCGCTGTCCTTGGCCGGGAGGGTGAGCTCCCAGCGGCCCAGCCCTTCCTCGGGATCCTTGGCATCGGGCACAAAGCGGACCTCGAAGGCGCTCCGCGTGATGCCCTCCGCGCTGATAACGGCCATGTCGTGGTCCGGGGCGGCAGCCGCCTTGGCCCAGGCCGTGACGGTGAAGCTGGTCTTGGTGTCCATGGGCATCGTGGACGTGGCCGCATACGCGTCGGTGCCGTTCAGCTCCAGCCCCTGCGCGTCGATCCAGGCGGCACCGAGCTTGGCGCCACCATTCAACTTCATCGGGCGCTTCTCCGCCGAGAGGTCCGGCGTCGTCGCGGGCGTCGTGCTGCTCGCCTCCTCGAAGTTCCAGCGGCCCTTGACCAGCGGACGCCGGCGGAACATCTGGCGGACTTCTTCGGACGAGACCGGCCGGTCCAGCAGGCGCACGTCGTCGATGCTGCCCGGGAAGTGGTTCTTGACCTGGCCGCTGTAGCTGCCCGCACCGAGATACATGGACTGATCGGCATAGAACGCACCGGACAGCGGCACCGATCCGGCCTTGCTCCCATTGACATACAGGGTCAGCGTGTCGGCGACGGTGTCATGCACACCTACTAGATGTGCCCATTCCCCCACATATGCCTTGTCTTCGTCCGGCTGCATGGCACGGATGGGAGTCGCATCTGCCGCGTCGGCGGAGTACTGGTTGACCGCCCACCGGTTATAGGTGGAGGAGTAGTACAACTCGAAGCCGGGACGCTCCTTGCCGGCCTGTGAGGCGATGACCGCCGCACCGTCCGGCTTCTTGTCCAGCTTGGCCCAGGCGGAAACAGTGAAGCTGCGCGAGGTGTTCACATGCGGGCCACTGGTCTGGCCGATCTTCGCGTAGGCGTCAGCGCCGTTGAACGCGACAGCCTTGCCCGCCACTCCGGGCACGCCCGTGGTGACGCCTCCCTTGTACTGGGCGGGCAGCACGCCGCCGTGACCGGTGATCTCGGTGGCATTCGCCGCCTCGTCCAGATCGAAGACAGCCAGAGCCGGACGGCCCGGATCGCCGATGGTGTCCCTGGCGTGCAGCTTGTCGACCTCGTCCTGCGCCAGCGGCTTGTCGAAGAGCTGCACAGCGTCTATCGCACCAGGGAAGAAGGCCGAGGGCGCACCGCTGTAGGAGGCAGCTCCGAGCTGCAGGCCCCGACGTGCCTCCCACGGCTTGTCATAGGCCATCTTGCCGACCAGCTTGCCGTCGACAAACAACTCCAGCACGTCACGCGAGGAGTCATAGGAGCCGATCAGATGCGTCCACTTCCCGGCCGCTACGCCGCCGGGCTTGTCCGCCATCGCACGAGCGATCCCCGCGTCCGCAGTATCGGACTTGTACTGGTTGAACGCCCAACGGTCGTAGGTCTTGGAGTAGTACAGCTCGAAACCAGGACTGTGGTTGCCCGGCTGGGTAGCGATGACCGCCGCACCCTCCGGCATCTTCGACAGCTTCACCCACGCCGACACCGCGAACCCGCGGCTGGTGTCGACCACCGGAATGTCGGTGGAGGCATAACCATCAGTACCGTTGAACGACACCGCTTTGTCCTGCACGCCTTCCGCGCCCGGAGCGGCCCCGCCATGCAGTTGGGCCGTGCGCGGTGGCGTCGACCCCTTGGCCTCGGGCGCGTCGGCGGTCTCATCCAGCTGCCAGGTCGCTCGCTCCGGCTGACCGGCCTTGACCCGGTACTGATAGGTACGGATCTCACTGCCGTTGCCGGCGGAGTCGAAAGCACGGGCGGTGATGAAGTTCAACCCTGGCCTGCCGGGCAGCACCTTGGCGATCTTCGCTGCGCCACCGGACGTAGTGACCTTGTGTACCGGCGTCGGGTCGGTGTTGATGCCGTACCAGTACGACGTCACATCGCTGTTGGCGGCCTTCAGCTCAAACGAACCGTACTTGCCCACACCATCAAGCCACGGGTCCTGCGGATTCTCCGGGTCGGATTCCGGGTACTCGCCCGAGGACACGGCGGGAGCCTTGGGGACCTTGGTGTCGTAGACGAAGTAGCAGGCCGTCGGGCTTCCCGCGTAGGACCACGGTGAATACTGCGCACCGTCGTGCACGCGCGCGTACCAGTTGATCTCCTTGTTCTCGGGAATCGTTGAGGGCAGCTTGATGGTGAACTCGGAGCCGGAAGACTTTGCCGTGGTACGAGCCGGTTTCCAGCTGCCCCCGTCCCACTTGGCCTGTACCTGAAGTGAGACGGGGTCGCGGTCGGGGTCGCGTACCTCATTGACGGAGATATTGCCACGCGTGCGCACGCGCGCGGCGTTCCCGGAACTCTTGCAGGTGCCGCCGTACTGCATGGTGAGCTGGGAGGCCTTGAGCTGCGGAGGTGGACGGTTGTATGTCACCCGAAGAAACGCCTTGTCCGAGAACCGCTTCCAGCCGTACGCGTCCCCTTCATCCGCCGCCTGAAGGCCGAACGTCATGGTCTTGTCCCGGTTGTCGACGGCATCCTGGACGGCCGTCTTCACCGAAAACTCCGCATCCTTGGCAGAACACCCGTTGAATCCGTAGGCGAACGACTTCGATGACAGCTTCTTGTTCCAGAAACCCGACCGTGTCTGTGAGTTCCACGTCGTGGACGACGAAATGTCGTCGGTTCGCCACAGCTCCACAGTGCGGTCCGAGCAGGAGGCCGACCATGTGTTGCGGACGACGAACTCGGCCTTCAGGATCGACTTGCCCGTGTACTTGGAGATCGGCATGCGATAGAAGAGCCGTTTGGTGTCGTGCGGCTGGCAGTAATACCAGTTGCAGTATCCCAGGCCCGCATCGCGATCACCGTTGAACTTCCACTGCGGCGATCCTGCCCAGTGCTTCGACGCCATCGTCCAAGCCGTGGCCCGCGGAGCGTCCCACTGCGGGTCGATGAACACCGGGTACGTGGTGTCCTTCCCCTTAAGGACATCAGCGTCAGGCGTCAGCACCAACTCCTTGCCGCCAGAGGGCACTTCCACCTCGACTGGGGCGAGCTTTCCGGACTCGCCCGCTGCAGGCTCTCCCCCGACCACTGCCGAACCGCCCCCAGTGGCCGCCACTGCCTTCCGCGGCATCGCCCGTGCGCTCGGCGAGCTGGCGGAACCCGTGCTGGAGTCCCACATCATCGGCTTGGGCGCCTCGAAGACCACGCCCTTGGCTCCCTTGTCAACGGCCTGGAGTTCGCCTTGGGCGGTCTCCTTCACCTCCATACCGTCGGCAGCTACCTTGAGCCGCAACTGCGTCAGCTCCGGGCTCTCGGCTGCCTTGGCCGACTTCACCACCAGCAGTTGCGTGAAGCCGTTCTCCTGAGCCCCCATCCGCAGATCCACACCCGGCAACACATCGGCATAGGTGGCCGTCGCGCCCTGGAGCTGCGGTGCGGGCAACTTGCCCGGCCAGGACAGTGCGAGCTCACGGCCGGCCTTCGTCATTCGCACCAACGGCGCATCGCCGCCCCCGGAGAACTCCAGGCCCACCGTCGTCACCTTCGGCGCCACGGTTCCATCAGCAGACTTGGCGAGATCGGTGTCGACCGGCTTCCACTCCTTTCCCAGGCGGGCCCGGACCGGCCTCAAGTACTCCCGCCCCTCCAGGTTGCCGTCGGGAGTCGCATACACGTCGCTCGACTCACTGCGCTGAGAGAGCACCTCGACAGGCTTCCCCGTGCGCTTCGCCTCGATCAAGGCGGCCTCAGCGCTGGCCTCCCCGTCCGGGGCATCCTCGTCCTGGGTCTTCGTCGCTGCCGGCTCAGGTACGGACGCCACGGCCGCGGGCGCCGCCGGGACCAAGGTCGCAAACACCGCCACACCGACCAGACCTGCAAGTACCCCGGTCCCACCCCTGCCGCGCGAACGCGTACGCCTCCACATATCCCACCCAGCCATGTCACATAGATGAAGATCCCTTCACAAGGGAACTGACACGTGACTGTATGCAGCAAATAAGTAGGGAGACAGGGGACTAGTCGCCTCTGAAGTGCGCAAATGCCTCACCGTGAATGTGGCGTTGCCCATGGTTGTATCCGCCTGGGTGTCGACTTCGTAACTCTCCATGGCGCTATCCGCAGCTCCGACCACGAGTCAGAGAGACCCGATACCGCCGAGCAGGTGGGGGAGTGGGCAGACCCGTGGCCGCACGGCTGAGCCGAGGGTCGCGCAGGACCGCCTTCACCTCCGCGTACCGCGTGAACAGCCAGGCGAGTGCCTCCGTACAGCAGTCGCACCCGGCAAATGGGTTCTTGCGCTTGCGCTCGCTGGGTCTGGTACCGGACCTGGTGCGTACCCCCGTCGCGCTCGTCGAGGAGTCGCGGGCCTTCCCGGAGGCCCCGAAGACGCTGTCCAAGTGGTACCTGAGCGCCGCCAGCGCCGCCTCGGCGGAGACATCGAGGCCGGGGGCCAGTTCGCCCTCGGTCCGGGCGCGGCCCAGCACGTCGGCCAGCTGCTGTTCGAAGCGGTTGGGGCCTTCGACGAACGGCTTCTCGGCCAGCTCGGGATCGGTCATCGCGAGCACCGCGTACGAGGTCCACACGAGGCGGAAGACGCGGCTCTGCTCGGTGGTGGGCATCGACTCGGCGAGCAGCGCCTCGATGTAACGGCGTGTGGTCGTCGGGGTCGGCGATGTCCTGGTGCTGGATCCTGCTCATCAACGTCCCGATCGGCGCCCTGGCCATCACCGCGGCCCTGCCGTTCCTCGCCGCCGACGGGGAGCATGGGCGAGGCCAGCGCCTCGACGTGCCGGGCGCCGCGCTGGCGACGGCGGGCGTCGGCTCGCTCACGTATGGCATCTCGCAGATCAAGGGCCGCGGCTGGTCCGGGTCATGGAGCGCATCGGCGCCCGGCGGCTCATCGTGCTCAGCGCGGCTGTCTCTGCGGCGGGCTTCTGTGGCAGAGGCGCACCACGCCCGACAGCGGCTACCTCATCGGGCTGCTCGGCCCCGCCGTCGTCATGTCCGCCGGGATGGGCCTGCTGATCACCCCGATCACCACCACGGTGACCTTCGGGGTCGGCGACGTCGACGCGGGCTCCGGGAGCACGCCCGCCGCGCTCTCCGGCGACTACGGCCGCGCGTTCCTGGCCATGGCGGTCATGGCGGTCATGGCGGCCATGCTCGTCGCGGTGGTCGTGGGGGCGCTGGCGCTGCCCGTGGCGCGTGAGAGGGAGGGGGCCGGGCCGGGCGTCACTCGGCCGGGAAGTGAGCGTCCGTTGGCCGGGAAGTGAGCACGATGAGACGCTTTTCGTAGGAGGCGCCATGCCGGACCCGGACAAGAACGCAGCCGACGACGGGGCCCTGCCCTACGTGCCCGCACGAGGTGGGATCCCGTCCCTGCGCCGTGCCGCCGCCGACTGCCGCGGCTGTCCGTTGTACGCGAACGCCACCCGGGTGGTGTTCGGTGCCGGTCCCGCCCGCGCCCGCCTCATGCTGGTCGGGGAGCAGCCCGGTGACCAGGAGGACCGGGCCGGTGAGCCGTTCGTGGGTCCGGCCGGGCGCCTGCTCCGCTCGGCGCTGCACGAAGCCGGGATCGAGGAAGAACAGACGTACTTCACCAACGCGGTCAAGCACTTCAAGTTCGCGCCCGTCACCGAGGGCCGCAAGCGCCGCATCCACAAGGCGCCGAACCTGCGGGAGCTGACCGCCTGCCGCCCCTGGCTCGCGGCCGAGGTGCGGCGCGTGGACCCCGAGCTGGTCGTGGCACTGGGAGCGACGGCCGGGAAGTCCCTGCTGGGCAGTTCCTTCAAGGTGACCGAGTCGCGGGGCGCCCTTCTGTCCCTGACGTCGGGCGCGGACCTGCCGCTGGCCGCCGAGGACGAGAGCGACGGCGGCGGCCGTCACCTCCTCGCCACCGTGCACCCTTCGGCGGTCCTCCGTGCGAAGGACAGGGACGAGGCGTTCGGGGGACTCGTGTCCGACCTGCGGGTGGCCTCCCGCTTTCTGAGCACGGACAGTACGGACAGCACGGCCGGCACCCCCAGCACGGACAGCACCGCCAGCACTGCCTAGGAAAGGAGCTGGAATGTCGAATCCACAACAGCCCGAACTGCGGCGCAGCCGAAAAGGTGGCGCCACCCCGCAGGAGAGCGGTTCCACCAAGGCGTCACAACCCGGAACCTCGCGGGGCAAGGGCGGCGAGCCGCATGGCACGGACCGGGGTGCCAAGGGCGGCGGAAAGGGTGGCGGTACGCCGCCGGAACAGCAGCCGGACCACCCGTAAAGCAGATGGCGACGGCTTTCCCGGCGGTGCCCTTTCCCGGCGCCGCCGGGGACTGCTCCGTTTTCCGGCGGAGTGAATCGGCAGGCGTAATATTCAGCTATTTTTCGGGCGGGGCGGGTACAACACTCATATGGAATCCATGGAGTGGGAACTTGCTATCTCGCACACTGCCGCCCTGCTGATGTGGGTCGCCGGTGTCGTAGTGGTCGCGGTCCTTCTCGGCGCCTTTCTCCTGGGCCAGCGCGTCCGTGCGCGCGAGGCCAGCCCGCCGCGTCCGGAAGAACAGCCCAAACGGCCTTACGACGGCCCCGTCAGGGAAGAGCGGGAGTACCGCGAGCCGGATGAAGTGCCTCAAGACGGCGGCCGGCTCCTTCCGCACGAGCTGAAAGAGGGGTATGGCCAGTCGAGCACGCATCGCTGCGACTCGCAGGACCCGGCCGATCACCGGAAAGGCGACGGCGGCAGCTTCGGCAGCGGCGGCCTCGGAAGCTGAGCCGGCGCTTTTCGGGACCGACGCCTTTCCGGGCTTCCTTCAACCCCCCACAAGAGGCCCTTTCGGGCCGCGCACACCTAATGGAGTGACATGACTACCGCGAGAGACATCATGACCGGAGGCGCGGAGTGCATCGGCGCCGAGGAAAGCGTCCTGGTCGCCGCCCGGAAGATGACCGAACTCGGCGTCGGCGCGCTGCCGATCTGCGGTACGGACAACAGACTCAAGGGCATGCTCACCGACCGCGACATCGTCGTCAAAGTCCTCGGCAAGGGCAAGGACCCCGCGCAGACGAACGCGGGCGAACTCGCCCAGGGCGAGGCCGTCACCATCGGCGCGGACGACGACGCCGACGAGATCATGCGCACGATGACCACGCACAAGGTCCGCAGGCTGCCCGTCATCGACGGCCACGACCTCGTCGGCGTCGTCGCCCAGGCGGACGTCGCCCGTTGCCTCCCCGACCCACAGGTGGGCGACCTCGTCCAGGCACTCTCCACCGACTGAGCTGCCCCCAGCCCCCCAGCCCCCTCCGCGAGCACGGGACCCGGCGAGACCGCCGGGTCCCGCGCTCTGTGCGCCCACACCCCAGCGACGGCCCGCCGCCCATGACCGCCCACCCCTCACCCCGCGCGACTCACCCGAATGCCCTACACCACCGGGCCGTCACCGCGTGACTGACAGAGGCTGTTGCAGGACTGGACGGTGTCTCGGCGCCGTCGGAGCGGCCGGTGGTCGGCGCCGCACGCCGTCACCGCGTACGGAGGAGATCTGCATGACCACAGCTCTGTCGCGCACCTGGGAGCACGCCGTCGTGACCGGCGGCGCAGGCTTCGTCGGTTCCCATCTGTGCACCGCCCTGCTGGCCGCCGGGACCGCGGTGACCTGCGTGGACGACTTCAGCACCGGGCGGCCGGAGAACGTGTCGCCGCTGCTCGACCGCCCCGGGTTCAAGCTGATACAGGCGAACGTGGCCGAAGGGTTCGGCGTCGACCGGCCACCCGATCTCGTCCTGCACTTCGCCTCCCCCGCATCCCCGGCCGACTATCTGCGGCTGCCCCTGCACACCCTGGAGACCGGCAGCCTGGGCACCCGCAACGCCCTGCGCCTCGCGCACGGTTCGGGTGCCCGCTTCCTGCTCGCCTCGACCTCGGAGGTCTACGGGGACCCGCAGCAGAACCCCCAGGACGAGCGGTACTGGGGCCATGTGAACCCGGTCGGCCCCCGGAGCGTCTACGACGAGGCGAAACGATTCGGCGAGGCCCTGACCATGGCCCACGCCGACGCCGAGGGCACCGACACCGCCATCGTGCGGCTGTTCAACACCTACGGCCCCCGCATGCGCGGCCACGACGGCCGGGCCGTGCCGACCTTCGTACGACAGGCCCTGGCCGGGGAGCCCCTGACCGTCACCGGCGACGGCCGGCAGACCCGCTCGCTGTGCTACGTCGACGACACCGTGCGCGGCATCCTCGCGGCGGCCGCCCACGGAATGCGCGGCCCGGTCAACATCGGCAACCCCACCGAGATCACCATGCTCGAACTGGCGCGCCTGGTCATCGCCCTCACCGGATCCGGCTCGGAGATCCGCTTCATCGACCGGCCCACGGACGACCCCGCCGTCCGCTGCCCCGACGTCACGCTGGCGCGCGACAAGCTCGGATGGGAACCGCACGTGGACGCCGAGGAAGGCCTGCGGCGCACGATCGACTGGTTCCGCGCCACGGCGGACCACTGACCCGGACCGCGACGGCGCCCCGACCGGCACCCTCCCGCCGAATCCGGCCCGCCCGCGCCCGGCCCCGTGCCCTGTACCGCCAACAGAACCTCGGATCCCTCATGCGCATCCTCGGAATCAACGCACTCTTCCACGACCCCGCCGCCGCCCTCGTGATCGACGGCCGGACGGTCGCCGCCGCGGAGGAGGAGCGGTTCTCCCGGCGCAAGCACGGGAAGCGGCCCGTGCCGTTCTCGGCCTGGGAACTGCCCGAGCAGGCCGCCGCCTGGTGCCTGCGCAGGGCCGGCCTGCGCCCCCAGGACCTCGACGCCGTCACCTACTCCTACGATCCCGAACTGGCCCGGCCCGCCGGTGAGATGGGACTCGACGATCCCTGGGACCACCTCCGGCAGACGTATGCCCGCGAGGCCCCCGGCTTCCTCAAGACCGCGCTGCCCGGCCTCGACCCCGGCATCGTCCGCTTCGTGCCGCACCACATGGCGCACGCCGCGTCGAGCGCCTTCGCCGCACCCGACGCCGAGGACTCCTCCGTCCTGGTCCTGGACGGCCGGGGCGAGCGCGCCTCGCACCTCGCCGCGCGGCGCGTGCGCGACAAGCTCGAACCGCTGTACGCACAGGACCTGCCGCACTCCCTGGGGCTGGTCTACGAGGAGCTGACCGGGCACCTCGGATTCCTGCGCTCCTCCGACGAGTTCAAGGTGATGGCCCTCGCCTCCCACGGCACTCCCCGTATGCTCCCGGAGCTGCGCCGCCACGTGTATCCGACGGGCGACGGCGGCTTCCGCGCCACCGGGGTGCCCTGGCACGAGCTGTGTCCGCCGCGCGGCGCCGACGAGCCGTGGACGCAGGACCACGCGGACGTCGCCGCGAGCGCCCAGGCCGTACTGGAGGAGACGCTGCTCGACCTGGCGCGCTGGCTGCACGGCAAGACCCACCACCGGGTGCTCACGCTCGCCGGCGGTGTCGCCCTGAACTGCGTCGCCAACTCCCGAATAGCCCGCGAGGGACCCTTCTCCCGGGTCTGGGTGCAGCCCGCCGCCGGTGACGCGGGCACCGCCCTCGGCGGCGCGCTGCTGCTCTCCGCGGGACAGGGCGACGAGCCCGAGCCGATGACCGGCGCCGACCTGGGCCGCGACTGGTCGGACGCGGAACTCGGCGCCTGGCTGAAGACGGCGGCCGTGACGTTCGAACGGCCGCCGGACATCGCCGCGACCGTCGCGCGGGCGCTGGCGGAGAACCGGATCGTCGCGTGGTTCCAGGGCCGTTCCGAGTACGGCCCGAGGGCTCTGGGACACCGCTCGCTGATGGCCCATCCCGGGCACGCGGGCAACCTCGAACGGCTCAACGACGTCAAGGGCCGCGAGCAGTTCAGGCCCGTCGCCCCGATGGTGCTCGCCGACCGTGCCCCCGAGATCTTCGACGGGCCGATGCCCAGCCCGTACATGCTCTTCGTGCACGACGTGGCCGAGCCCTGGCGGGAGCGCATCCCGGCCGTCGTCCACGTCGACGGCACGGCCCGCATCCAGACCGTGGACCCGGCGCGCGAACCCCTCGTCGCCCGCATGCTCGGCGAGTTCGAGAAGCTCACCGGCCTGCCGGTCGTGGTCAACACCAGCCTGAACACGGCGGGCCGCCCCATGGTGGACGACCCGCGCGACGCGCTGGAGTGCTTCGGTTCCTCACCCGTCGACCTGCTGGCCATCGGCCCGTACGCGATCCGGCGCCAGGACCTCTTCCAGGCGTTCGAAGGAGGAGGAGTCCGATGACCGAGTACCTGATGGACCTGGCCGACACCGTCAGCACCGAGGGCGCGTACGCGGTGGTGATACCGACGCTCGGCAGGCCCAGCCTCAACACGACCCTGCGCGCGCTCGCCGACGCCGAGGGGCCGAAGCCGCTCCGCGTGGTCCTCGTCGACGACCGCCCCGGAACGGACGGCACGACCACCCCGCTGCCCGTCCGGATACCGGCCCTCCTGAGCCCCGTCACCATCGTGGTGAGCGGCGAGGCCCGCGGACCCGCCGCCGCGCGCAACACGGGCTGGCGGGCGGCCGGTCGCGTGCCGTGGATCGTCTTCCTCGACGACGACGTGGTGCCCGGTCCCGCCTGGTGCGACGACCTGGCCCTCGACCTCGCCGCGACGGCCTGCGACGACGGCGCGGTCACCGCCCGCATCGACGTCCCGCTCCCCACCGACCGCAGGCCCACGGACTGGGAACGCAACACCGCCGGGCTCGCCACCGCGCGGTGGATCACCGCCGACATGGCGTACCGGCGCGCGGCGCTGGAAGGCGTCGGGGGCTTCGACGAGCGGTTCCGGCGCGCCTTCAGGGAGGACGCCGACCTCGCGCTGCGGGTGCTGGCCGCCGGATGGGAGGTCGCCGCGGGCACGCGCACCACGGCCCACCCGGTGCGGCCGGCCGGCCGCTGGATCTCCGTACGCCTCCAGGCGGGCAACGCCGACGACGTCCTCATGACGCGGCTGCACGGCCGCGACTGGTGGACCAGGGCGGCCGCGCCACGGGGGCGGCTGCCCCGCCACCTCGCGGTCACCGCAGCGGCCGCCGGGGCGCTGGCCTGCGCCGCGCTGCGCAAGCCCGTCGCCGCAGGACTCTGCGCGGCGGCCTGGCTGGCCGGCACCGCCGAACTCGCCGTGGCGAGGATCCTGCCGGGCCCGCGGGACCGCGACGAAGTGGTCGCCATGGCCCTGACCAGCGTGCTCATCCCGCCCGCGGCCGTCTGGCACTGGCTGCGCGGCCACGTGGCGCACCACGGGGCGGCGCCCCTCGACCCGTACGCGGCCGCGCGCGGGCGTCCGCTGGGCGTGCCGCCGCGGTCGGTCCGGGACGAACGGATCCGCCGATGAGCGGCCACCCCGCCCCGCCCCCGCCCCGGAGCCGGCCGCGCACCCTCGTCGTGCGCCTGGACAGCACGGGCGACGTGCTGCTGACCGGCCCGGCCGTGCGCGCCGTGGCGGCCGGCTCCTCCTACACCGCGCTGCTGTGCGGTCCGCAGGGCGCCGAGGCGGGCCGGCTCCTGCCCGACGTCGACGACGTACGGGTGTACGACGCCCCGTGGGTGGGCTTCGAACCGGTGCCCGTGTCGCACGCGGCGACACGGCAGCTGCTGATTGAGCTGACGGAGGGCCGCTTCGACCGGGCCCTGGTGCTCGTCTCCCACCATCAGAGCCCGCTGCCCATCGCACTGCTGCTGAAGCTCGCCGGAGTCGGCTGGACCGCCGCCGACAGCGAGGACTATCCGGGCACCCTCCTCGACCTGCGCCACCATCGGCAGCCCCACCGCCACGAGGCGCAGGCCGCCCTGGACCTCGCCGAGGCCTGCGGTTTCGCCCTGCCGCCGAGCGACGACGGGGCGCTGCGCGTGGAGGCGAGCCCCGACACCACGCCCCTCACCGGCGGCGACCCCTACGTCGTGCTCCACCCGGGCGCCGCCGTCCCCGCGCGCGCCTGGAGCCCCGAGCGGGCCGAGCGCGCCGCGGCGGCCCTCAGCGCGGCCGGCCACCGGGTCGTGGTCACCGGAGGCCCCGGCGAACGCGACCTGACCGCGAAGGTCGCCGGACGGCACGCCCTCGACCTCGGCGGAGCCACCGATCTGCGGCGCCTGGCGGGCGTCATGTCCAGGGCGCGGGTGGTGGTGGCCGGCAACACCGGGCCCGCGCACCTCGCCGCCGCCGTTGGCACACCCGTCGTCTCCCTCTTCGCCCCGGTGGTGCCGGCCGAGCGCTGGGCCCCGTACGGCGTTCCGCACGTCCTGCTCGGCGACCAGCGCGCGGAGTGCGCGGGCAGCCGGGCGCGGCAGTGCCCGCTGGCGGGCCACCCCTGCCTCGACGGAGTCGACGACGCCGAGGTGCTCGCCGCCGTGACGACGCTCACCGGCCGGGCGCAGCCGACGACACCCCCCACCGATCCGACGACCGCGCCGCGCGGCACGCCAGGCAGCACGCCAGGCGGCACGCCCGAAACGGAACGAGGAGCGATCGTATGAACATCCTGCTGTGGCACGTGCACGGCTCCTGGACGACCGCGTTCGTCCAGGGCCCACACACCTACCTCGTTCCCGTGACACCGGACCGCGGCCCCGACGGGCGCGGCCGGGCCCGTACGTTCCCCTGGCCCGCCTCCGTACGCGAGCTGACCCCCGAGCAGCTGCGGGACGCCGAGGTGGACCTGGTCGTCCTCCAGCGTCCGCACGAACTGGAACTGGCCGAACGCTGGCTCGGCGGACGGCGCCCCGGCCGGGACGTGCCCACCGTGTACCTGGAGCACAACGCGCCGGACGGCGACGTCCCCGACACCCGGCACCCGTGCGCCGACCGCGACGACCTGACGCTCGTACACGTCACCCACTTCAACCGGCTCTTCTGGGACTGCGGCAGCACCCGCACCGAGGTGATCGAGCACGGCATCGTCGACCCCGGGCACCAGTACACCGGACGCCTCGCGCGGGCCGCCGTCGTCGTCAACGAACCGGTGCGCCGCGGCCGTCACACCGGCACGGACCTGCTCCCCGCCCTGAGCGAGGCCGCTCCGCTGGACGTCTTCGGCATGCGCACCGAAGGACTCGCCGCGCACCTCGGCGTCCCCGAGGACCGGTGCCGCACCGCCGACCTGCCGCAGAGCGAACTGCACGCCGCGCTCGCCGAGCGCCGCCTCTATCTCCACCCGGTGCGGTGGACCTCCCTCGGCCTCTCCCTCCTGGAGGCCATGCACCTGGGCATGCCCGTCGTGGCGCTCGCCACCACGGAGGCGGTCGAGGCGATACCGCCTGGCGCGGGCACGCTGTCCACCCGCCCCGAGGTCCTCGCGCGGGCCGCCCGGCGCTATCTGGAGGAACCGGGGGCCGCGGCGGAGGACGGCGCCCGCGCCCGCCAGGCCGCTCTCGAACGGTACGGACTCAAGCGCTTCCTGCACGACTGGGAGCGCGTGCTGACGGAGGCGTGCTCATGACCTCATCACTTGGCCCCTTCGACCCCGCGACCCTCTCCGCGGGGCCCGTCTTCGGCGCCGGAAGGCTGTCGATCGCGCTCGTCTCCGAACACGCGAGTCCGCTCGCCGCACTGGGCGGCGTCGACGCGGGCGGCCAGAACGTGCACGTCGCCTGTCTCGCGGGCGCCCTCGCCGACCGCGGCCACCGCGTCACCGTCCACACCCGCCGCGACGCGGCCGACCTCCCCGAAACGGTGGCGCTGCGCGACGGGGTGGACGTGCACCACGTGCCCGCGGGCCCGCCCGAGCAGATCCCCAAGGACGAACTGCTGCCCTACATGGGCGACTTCGGCCGCTACCTGGCCCGCACCTGGCGCGGCCGCCCGCCCGACCTGGTCCACTCCCACTTCTGGATGTCGGGACTCGCCTCGCTGTGGGCGACACGGCAGCTGGGGCTGCCCCTGCTGCACACGTACCACGCGCTCGGCACCGTGAAGCGCCGCCACCAGCAGCAAGCCGACCCCAGCCCGCCCAGGCGGATCGCCCTGGAGACGGAGGTGGGCTTCGGCTGCGACCGGGTCATCGCCACCTGCCGGGACGAGGTCGTCGAACTCGGCAGGATGGGCATCCCCGCCGGCAAGGCGAGCGTCGTGCCGTGCGGGGTCGACACCGAACTGTTCACCCCGCGCGGGCCGGTCGCCGAGCGGGGCACCGAGCGCCACCAGGTGCTCCAGCTGGGCCGCCTCGTCCCGCGCAAGGGCGCGGCGGTCTCCATCGCCGCGCTCGCCCTCCTGCCCGAGACGGAGCTGGTCGTGGTCGGCGGCCCCCCTGCCGACCGCCTCGGCCAGGACCCGGAGGTCCGCCGGCTGCGCGCGCTCGCCCGCGAGGCGGGCGTCGCCGACCGGGTCCGCTTCACCGGCGGCGTCCCGAGCACCGATGTGCCGGCGCTGCTGCGCGCGGCCGACGTGGTGCTGTGCCCCGCGGACTACGAACCGTTCGGCATCGTCCCCCTGGAGGCGATGGCGTGCGGCAGACCGGTCGTCGCCAGCGCGGTCGGCGGCCAGCTGGACACGGTCGCCGACCCGGCCACCGGTCGCCTGGTGCCGCCCCGCGACCCCGAGGCCCTCGCCGCCGCCGTCGCCGAACTCCTCGCGGACCCCGCGACGCGCGAGGCGTGCGGCGAGGCGGGCCGCCGCCGCACCCTGCGCCGCTTCGGCTGGGCCCGCGTCGCGGCGGCCACCGAGGCGGCGTACTGCGAGGTCCTGGACCCGCGCCCGGTCGCTACCGGGGCGGGGGTGGTGTGACCCGGGAACGGCCCACGCCCACCGCGCCGGACCACGGGCGTGGCGGTCGGGGCCCCGGCCGGCAGGGCGCCCGTGGCCACGATCACACGATCACCGCAGGCGGGTCTCCCGCCCGGCCGTCCCCCGCGTCCCCCGACCCACCGCGGAGCACCGACATCCGAAGGAGGTAGGGCCCGCCGCCGCCCCAGTGACGCGGCTCGCCCGAACAGCATGAACGAATCCCCTGCACTCGATGCCGCGCATCTGCACTGCCGGTCCCTGGAGCAAGCGCTCCGCCGGCTGCGCCGGGACAGCCTCGGCCCGATCGCGGAGTGGGGCGGCCGGCTCGCCGCCGCGTTGCCCGCCGGGAGCCGTCTGCTGGCCGCCGGGAACGGTGGCAGCGCGGCCCAGGCCCAGCATCTGACCGCCGAGCTGGTGGGCCGCTACCGGCAGGAGCGGCCCGCGTACTCGGCCATCTCCCTGCACGCGGAGACCTCAAGCATGACCGCCATCGGAAACGACTACGGCTTCGACCACGTGTTCGCCCGCCAGGTCTCCGCGCACGGCAGACCCGGCGACATCCTGATCCTGTTGTCCACGTCGGGCCGCAGCGCCAACCTGATCACCGCGGCGGTGGCGGGCCGGGCCGCGGGGCTGCGCGTCTGGGCGCTCACCGGGCCGGGCCCCAATCCGCTGGGCGAAGCGGCCGACGAGCGGCTGTACGTGGACGGAGACACCACGGCGACCGTGCAGGAGGCCCATCTCGTCGCCGTCCACCTGCTCTGCGAGGCCTTCGACGCGGCGCTCGCCGGGCCCCGGCCCGTCACCGCCACCATCGGCAGGGCCGAGCCCGCCGCGGTCCCCGTCCATGGGAGGACCCCGTGACCGGACCCAAGCCGCTCGTCGTCGTCGGAGACGTCCTGCTCGACGAGGACATCGAAGGGGTCGCCACCCGGCTCTCCCCGGACGCCCCCGCCCCGGTCGTCGACGTCACCGGCGACCGGCGCCATCCCGGCGGCGCCGGACTCGCCGCGGCGCTCGCGGCCCGCGGCGGCCGCGAGGTGGTCCTCGTGACCGCGCTCGGCGACGACCCCGCGAGTGAATCCGTCCGCCGGGAACTCAAGGGCCGCGTGCGCCTGGTGGAGCTGCCGCTGAACGGCACCCTGCCGGTGAAGACGCGCGTCCTGGCGTCCGGCCGTCCCCTGGTGCGCATCGACCGCGGCGGCGGCACACCGGGCGAGCCCGACGCGGCGGTCCGCGACGCGCTGGCGCAGGCCCACGCCGTCCTCGTCGCCGACTACGGACGGCACACGGCGAGCGCCGTACGAGAGCATCTGACGGCCGTCACCCCACGTACGCCCCTGGTCTGGGACCCACACCCCAAGGGCGACACCCCCGTCCCCGGGGCGCGGCTCGTCACCCCCAACGCGGCGGAGATCCGCGCCCTGTGCCCGCGCGACGGCGAGACACTGCGTTCGTACGCCGAGCGGGGCACGGAACTCGCCGACCGCTGGCGCGCCGCCGGTGTCGCCGTCACCCTCGGCGAGCGCGGCGTCCTGCTGACCAGGCCCGGATCCGGTACGCCGATGCTCGTACCGGCGCCCTACCACGCCACCGGCGACCCGTGCGGCGCGGGAGACTGCTTCGCCGCCACGACCGCCGCGGCGCTCGCGGACGGGGCGCTCCCCGAAGAGGCCCTGCAACGGGCGGTCGCCGAAGCGGCCGCGTTCGTGTCGGCGGGCGGCGCCACGAATCCGGGCCTGTGGCGGACGACGCCCGCCCCGGGCGGCGAGGAGACGCCGGGCACCGACGCGTTCGCCCTCGCGGAGCGGGTACGCGCGCGTGGCGGCACGGTCGTGGCGACCGGCGGCTGCTTCGACCTGCTCCACGCCGGGCACGTCGGGCTGCTGGAGAGCGCCCGGCGCATCGGCGACTGCCTGATCGTCTGCCTCAACTCCGACGAGTCACTGGCCCGCCGCAAGGGCCCCGGCCGGCCGCTCAACCACGAGGCGGACCGCGTACGTGTCCTCGAGGCGCTCGGCAGCGTCGACGCGGTCGCCGTCTTCGAGGAGGACACCCCGGGGGAGCTGCTGAGCAGGCTGCGGCCCGACGTGTGGGTCAAGGGCGGCGACTACTCCGTCCAGGACCTGCCGGAGGCGGAGACGCTGCGGGCGTGGGGTGGGCAGGCGGTCGTTCTGCCGTATCTGGACGGCCGCTCCACCACGCTGCTGGCTCGGCGGGCCGCGGTCGCCGCGGGGACGCGGCGCTGAGCCGGGGCCTCTTTGAGTGGCGCCCTGGGTGTCCCCAGTGCCGTTTTCTCGCCTGCGGCGGGCTTCTCGCGCGGTCGCGTCTGCCCGCCGGGAGTCCCTTTGCGGGTGCGGTGTGTCCTTGGTTGCTCGCGCAGTTCCTCGCGCCCCTGGCGGGGCGCTCTTGGGGTGCGGGGCGGGATCGGTCGGTCGGGCGCGTTTCTTAGGCGGCCGTGCTCAACGCCGGCTGGCTGGGGGTGTCCAGTTCCTCCTTGTGGAGGAGGACCGGCTTGGGGGTGCGGCGCTTGCGGAGGAGCAGGCCTGCTCCGATGGAGCCCGCGATGATCAGGCCGCCCGACACCAGGGCGCCACGGGCGCCGGCCAGTTCCATGAGGAGGCCGAGCGCGGGCGGGCCCGCGAGGCCCCAGCCCGTGCTGATGCTTCCCCAGACGCCGAGCACACGGCCCCGCAGATGGGCGGGCGGGTCCGTCTGGAGGACGGTCGTCCCCGCCGTGTCCGAGACGGACTCGACGACGGCCATGGGCAGGACCAGGACCAGCAGTACCGCGAAGGAGGGGGAGAACCCCGCCACCACCTGGAGCAGGGCACCCGCCGCGGCCAGCAGACCCACGAGCCGCACAGACGGCCGGCGCAGCCTGGCGCCGAGGACCGCGCCGATGATGCCGCCGACGGCCAGGACGGTGGAGACCGTGCCGAACGAACCGGCGCCCCCGGCGAGCGGCCCCGTGACGAGCACGGCCAGGGTCAGCGTGTAGTTCCGTCCGAAGACCGCGCTGATGCCGGTGATGCCCGCGAGGGCCACGAGGCGGGGCCGCCGCATGAAGAACGCCAGGCCCTGCCGCACGGTCATGTCCTGGCCGACGGGCTCGGGCTCGGGGGCAGGGGCGGAGCCGCGCTGCGCCGGGACAAGAGGCCGGTCGGCCACCGCACCGCGCAGCGCCCCGTACGCGGGACGCAGGAAGGGGATGACCGCGGCGACGAAGAGGAACGACACACCGTTGGCGGCGTACGCGGCGGCCGTGCCGAGGAAGCTGACCGTGACACCGCCGAGGGCGGCACCGGCGAGGCGACCCGCACTGTGGACGAGCGAGCCCACGCCGATGGCGGAGGGCACGTCCTCCGGCGGCACGAGGTCATTGCCCAGCAGGGCGCACGCGGGCCCGTCGACCGTGGCGATGACGCCGGTGACGGCGGCCAGCACCAGCAGGACGGTCAGGTCGAGCCGGCCGCAGGCCACGAGGGCGGCCGTCGTGAAGGCGATGGCGCCGAGGAGGGCCTGGCTGACCGTGGCGGTCACCTTGCGGGGCCACCGGTCGACGACGGCACCGCCCACGACGCTCATGAGCAGCGCGGGCGCGGCCTGCACGGACATGGAGAGGCCCGTGGCGGCGGCGGACCCGGTGATCTGCAGGACCAGCAGGTTCTGCACGGTCAGCTGCATCCACGTACCGGCGTTCGACACGAAGTTGGCGACCGACCACCAGCGCATGCTGCGGTACTTCAGAGACCGCCACGGCGAATGGGACGGGTCCGCGGACGGCGCGGAGGCAGGGGGAGGGGCAGGGGAGGAGGACACGGAGGACACGGAAGACACAGAAGACACAGAAGACACAGGGGCACTCGGAGACTCGGAGGCAGCCCGAAGGGACTCAGGCGGGGGCATCGGCGGGAGCTCGGGACACCGGCGGCACTGCGCGGTCACTCCAGCGGATCTGTGGGGCGGCCGCGCAGCCGGAGAGACGTCTTCTGAGCGCGCTGAGGCGTACGGACGCTCCGGAGTGCGGCGTTGACCATGGTGGCAGATGGTGTTCGTGAGCCCCGGTGCCGTTCGGTCGGATACGGCGTCAGAAGAGTCCAAGTGCGGCTCGCGCAGAGCGATTTGGCGGTTCTGGTGTGCTTGCTCACACGGCTCGCGGGTGGGGTCCGTACGCGGCCGTGAAGTCCCGCGCGGTGACGCGGGCCACAGTCACGGACGGGGGCGCCGCGCGGGCGGCCCGAGGTGCCGGAGAGGCCGCTCGGCGTCACAGTGGGAAGCGGAGCGGTCGCCGAGCGCGACCGCGGTCAACCGCACGAAGGAAGGGACTGGCATGGGTGGCGGAGCGCAGGTCGACCTCCAGGGCAAGCGGGCGCTGGTGACCGGGGCGGCCCGGGGCCTCGGCGCCTCGATCGCGAGGGGACTGGCCCGGGCCGGGGCCTCGGTCCTCGTCGCCGACGTCCGGAAGGATCTCGCGCAGGAGCTCTGCGACGACCTCGGCCGCGACGGTCTCGACGCCCGCTTCGTGGAGATGGACGTACGGGACGCCGCCGCGGTCGCCGCCGTCTTCCGGGATCTGGAGGCGGCCGGGGAGTCGGTCGACATCCTGGTCAACAACGCCGCCGTCGACGTCTCCAAGCCCATCGAGCACCTCACGGCCTCCGAGGTGACACGGGTCGTCGAGACCAACCTGCTCGGGCCCATGTACCTGTGCCTGGAGACCTACCGGCGCATGATCGCCCGCGGTGGCGGCCACATCGTGAACATCCTGTCCACCGCCGCGAACCGCACCTGGACCGAGGCGGGCCCCTACGCGGCGGGCAAGTCGGGCCTGCGCGCGTTCACCCACACGCTGTTCAAGGAGGCGCAGCGCGACTGCGTGGGAATCGGCGTCACCGGCATCATCGCCGGTGGCATGGAGACCCCGTTCATCCTGGAGCGCTTCCCGGACGCCGACGTGTCCATGCTGCAGAGCCCGGACATCGTGGCCGACACGGTGCTGTACGCGCTGTCGGTCCCGGCGGGCAGCGCCGTGGGCGAGCTGGTCGTCGTGCCGCGCAAGGAGCCGTCCTGGCCGTGACAAGGGAGGCCGTCCCATGACGCCGACGATGTTCTCCATGGCACCCATACCCCCGCCCCCGTGGGAGAGGGCCGCGGTGACCGCGGGCGCGGGCTTCCTCGGCTCGCATCTGTGCGAACGACTGCTCGGCGCGGGGGTGCGTGTGGACTGCGTCGACGCCGTGCCGCGCGCCTCGGCCCGCGACATCGAGCATCTGGCGGACCGTCCCGGCTTCCGCTATCTGGAGCGGGACATCGCGCACCCCGACTGCCGCGAGGCCCTCGCGGGGCCGTACGACCTCGTCGTGCACCTCGCGTGCCTCACCCCGCCGACCGCCTCCGCGCGGCGCGGGCCGCGTCCCGTGGAGGCGGCGCCCGACGCCGACAGCCTGGGCACCCGCAACGCCCTCGCCGTCGCCGTCCGGGACGGCGCGCGGTTCCTGCTCGCCTCCACCTGCCACGCCGGCGCCCGCCCCACGGCGTACGACGGGTCCCGGCGCTTCTCCGAGGCGCTGACCACCGCGTTCGTGAGCGCCAAGGAGGCCGACGCGGGCATCGTGCGCCTCTTTCCGACGTACGGCCCCCGCATGGGACCGGACGACGGCCCGCTGATCCCGACGCTCATCCGGCAGGCCCTGAGCGCCGAGTCGGTGACCGTCCCCGGCGACGGCAGCCACGCGCCCTCGCTCTGCTACGTCGACGACATCGTCGACGGCGTACTCCTCGTGGCCGCGAGCCGGTCGCTGCGGCCGGTCGACATCGGCGGCGAGCCGGCGGCGACCGTCGAGGAGATCGCCCGCCGGGTGATCGCCCTGACCGGCTCGGACGCCCGCCTGGAGTTCACGGGGGCAGAGTTCGCCGGAACACCCGACGACGGCCCCGAGCCGCCCCGCCCCGAGACCGGTTTCGCCCACGAGATCTTCGGCTGGACGCCCAAGGTCTCCCTGGACGACGGACTCAAGCGCACCGTCGCCGACTTCCTCGACCGGCCCGAGTGGATCAGCCCCGAGGCATGATCAGCGCCGAGGGAGGTATACACCGGGGGGACAGTGGCCGGAGGAAAGGGGCCCGATGAAGGCACTCGTCGTCTGCCTGGACGGTATGACAGGCGTCCTGCTGGCCGGACCGGCCGTCCGGGCGGTCGCCACCCGGGCCGATCACGTGACGCTGATGTGCGGGCCGCGCGGTGCCCCCGCCGCGAGGCTGCTGCCCGACGTCGCCGACGTACTCGTGTGGGAGGCGCCGTGGGCGGGCCCGCGCCCGCCGACGGTGGACGAGGCGGACGTCGAAGGTCTCCTGCACCGGCTGAGGGACACGGCGTACGACGTCGCGCTCGTCTGCACCTCCTTCGGGCAGAGCCCGCTGCCCGCCGCGCTCCTGCTGCGCATGGCGTACGTACGTCATATCGGCGCCGACAGCGCCGACGACTCCGGCAGCCTCATCGACGCCCCCCACCGGCGGCTTCCCGGCCGCCACGACGCCGAGGCGGCGCTCGACGCGGCCGCGGCCCTCGGGTTCCTGCCCAGAACGGGCGACGACGGCCGCCTCCGCGTCCTGCCGGCCCCCGACACGACCGGCCTCACCGGCAACGGCCCCTACGTCGTCCTGCACCCGGGAGCCGGCACACCGGCACGCTCCTGGGGCGCGGACCGCGCGGCCGAGGCGGTCGCCCTGCTCGCCGACGCCGGACACCGTGTCATCGTCACCGGCGGGCCCGACGAGGCGGCCCTGACGCACCATGTGAGCGGCGACACGGCCGTCGACCTCGGCGGGCGCACGGACCTGCGGAGCCTGGCCGGCGTGCTGCGCGCGGCCGATGTCGTCATCGCGGGGAACACCGGCCCGGCCCACCTCGCCGCCGCCACCGGCACCCCCGTCGTCTCCGTCTTCTCCCCGGTCGTCCCGGTGGAACGCCGGGGTCCCTACGGAGTGCCCGTCGTCCTCCTCGGCGACCAGCACAGCCCCTGCGCGGGCACCCGCGCCCGTCACTGCCCGGTGCCCGGCCACCCCTGCCTGACCGAGGTCACCGCCCAGGACGTCGTACGCGGTGTGCAGAAACTCCTGAAGGACGGTGCATGACGGAGGAGGTCGTGACGGGGAAGGTCGTGACGGGGAAGGGCGCCTGACTATCCGCTGTGGGCGGCCGTCGCCGCCGCCTCCGCGGGCCGACGGCCCAAGTGGTACACGTTGAACGCCTTGCGGATCACGGGCTGGGCGACATTGCGCACCGGTACGCCGCCGCTGGTCATGCCGTGCTCGGTGCCCGCGTGCGCGTGGCCGTGGACGGCCAGGTCCGCGCCCGCCGCGTCGACCGCCTCCGCGAGGAGGTAGCTGCCGAGGAACGGGTAGATCTCCAGGGGTTCCCCCGCGAGGGTGTCCGGCACGGGCGCGAAGTGCGTGAGCGCCACCCTGGTGTCGCAGCCCTGCCCGGCCAGTTCGTCCAGCGAGGTCCGCAGGCCCTCGGCGCAGCGGCGGGTGTAGCGGATGAACTCCTTCATCAGCGGCTCGCCGAACTCGCTGCCGCTGCGGCCGACGAACCCGCCGCCGAACCCCTTCGTGCCCGCGATGCCCACGCGCGCCCCGTCGACCTCGACGACCGTGCCCTGCTTCTCCAGCACCCGTACGCCCGCTTCGCGCAGGACGGCGGTGACCTCCTCGGGCCGCTCGTCGTGGTGGTCGTGGTTGCCGAGTACGGCCACCACCGGCACCGGCAGCCCCGCCACTTCGTCGGCGACCACCCGGGCCTCCTCCACCGTGCCGTGGCGGGTGAGGTCCCCGGCGAGCAGCAGCAGGTCCGCACAGTCGTCGAGCGTCTCGAAGGCGGGCCGGAACACTCCCTTGCTGTCGAGGCCCATGTGGATGTCCCCCACGGCGGCGATGCGGATCATGAGACTTCCTCCGGGTGGTCCGGGGCCGCCGCTTCGGCCACCACGATGTCGAAGTGGACCGTGAGCCCGGCCAGTTGCTCGTTCACCGTGCGCAGCAGCTCCTCGCGGCAGTGCGAGGTCGGCACGGCCCCGACGACGGTCACGGACGAGCCGCGGTGCTCCACGCGGATGCCCAGTTCGCCCAGCTCCTCCGCGGCGAGCCGCTCCTTCAGATGGGCGATGCGGTACTCGACGTTGGCTTGGCCGTTCATCGGTCTCCTCCTCGCGGGGCGATGACTTCCAGGCGTTCCAGCAGGTAGAGGAAGGCGGCCGGCATCGGCGCGTCCCCGCACTCGCCGCGCACCGCCTCCCAGTCGACCATCTCGCGCAGCTGCCGTGCGATCGGCAGCACGGCGCCGAAGTCGCAGTGGTGCTCGGAGAAGGCGGCGAGCAGGGCCCGCATCAGGTCGGTCGGCGACAGGACCGGCATGTGCACCGAGTCCACCGGCAGCAGCGTGGCGCGGCCCAACAGCTCCGTGGTGACCGGCTGGTTGGCCAGTTCGAAGATGAGGTCGATGTCCTGGCCGAGGCACTTCGCCTTGAGCAGCCAGTCCTCGGGCGGCGCGTACACCGGCAGACCGGCCTCCTCCAGGGTGGCCGCGACCGCTTCGGCGTCCTCGGGCCTGATGCAGAAGTCGGCGTCGTGCTGGAGGTTTCCGGCGCCGCCGTGCGCGTACACGGCGACGCTGCCGGCGAGCGCGAAGTCGTGTTCGCGCCTCTTGAGGATGGCGGCGACCTGCTTGGTCGCCTCCAGGATGGCCTGGTTGAGGTCGGGCGGAAGCTCTTCCGCGCGCACCTCGTGGTGCGAGGATCCCCCGGCCGGTCCGCCCGTGACCTGTCCGCCCGCCGGACGCAGCTCGGTGACCGGCTTCCGCGTGTCGGGAGTGGTGCCGGGGGTGGTGTCTTCTGCGTTCGGCGTCACCTGCTGCTCCGTTTCCGGACGCCGGCTGCTGCACTGAGCGTGCAGGTCGGCGGTCTCCGACGATCCCTGCTCCAGGCAGCTCCGGTACCCGGACCGCCGGGTTCGACGCTTATATGGATGTCGCTTAGGTGGATTTCCCTTATACCGCAGGGCCAACTGCGCCACCTCTTCGCGCCGCACGGCTCAGGGGCGCCGCCAGTCGTCGCTCTGGAGATGGGATCCGGCCTGGGGGCCCATCCGCACCATGCCGCCGTCGGCGACCCAGGACGCGCCGGTCACGTACGAGGAGTCGGGGCCGGCGAGGAAGGCGATGACGGCGGCGATCTCCCGGGCGTCACCGGGCCGGCCCAGCGGGATGCCGGGGCGGGGCTCGCTGTGGACGTCCGTGTTCTCCTGCCCGGTCATGGGGGTGGCGATCTCGCCGGGTGCGACGGAGTTGACGGTGATGCCGTGCTCCGCCAGTTCCAGGGCCATCACCTGGGTCAGCAGCCCGAGCCCGCCCTTGGCGGCGCAGTAGGGGGCCGCGCCCACGCGGGGCTGGTGCTCGTGGACCGAGGTCACGTTGACGATGCGGCCGCCGTCACCCTGTTGGATCATCCGGCGCGCGGCGCGCTGGCCGCACAGGAACGGGCCGACGAGGTCGGTGTCGACGACGCGCCGCACATCGTCGAGACCCAGTTCGAGGTAGGGGGTCGCGGTGCCCGTACCGGCGTTGTTGACCAGGACGTCGATGCGGCCGAGCCGCTCGGCGAGGTCGTCGACGACGTCCGCGGCATCCGGCAGCCGGGTCAGGTCCATCTGGGCGACGGCCGCGCGCCGCCCGTGCCGGCCCACCTCCTCGGCCGTCCGCTCGGCGCCTTCCTTGTCGCTGTGCCAGGTGATCCCGATGTCCATCCCGGCCTGGGCGAGACGGACGGCGGTGGCCCGGCCGATGCCGGAGTCCGAGCCGGTGATGACGGCCACTTTGGCGGTGGAGTCGGTCGGGACGGTCATGGAACCTCCTTGGGTACGGATCATTCATGGCCCTGCGTCCAGGTTCGGCCATGACGCCCCACGGGTCTCCCCGAGAGCGCGCCGCAACCGTGGCGCGCGGCCCCGCATTCGGCCCGGCGGAAAGGTGAGTCCGCCGAAGTCGTGGGAACTTGAATCCCATGACTGCTTCCCAGCACCCGGAGCCGGACCCGGAGCCGGATCCCGACCCCCGGAGCACCGCGGGACTCGGACCCGGCGGGGGCGTGCCACCGGGGGAGACCCCGCCCGCCGAGAGCAGCATGTCGGGAGCGGGGCCCGCGGAGACCCACAATCCGCCGAAAGGGTGGGCGAAGGGACCGCTGGCCCTGATCATCGGCTTCGCGGTGCTGATCGCGGCGTTCTTCCTGGTCTACGCCCTTGTCCTGCTGCTGTGACGCGGGGTGGCAGTGACGATGGGAAGGACGACCCCCCCAAGACTCGGAGAGGACTGGAGAGACGGCATGAGCGAAGACACCCCGTCCAAGGCGGAAGGCGACCGCGACACCACCGACGACGAGGCGGACGCGCCGCCGCGCACCATGCCCTCGCAGGCCGAGGGCGACGACGACGCGACAGCGGACGGCCCGGCAGCGGACGACACGGACGGCTGAACCCGGGCGGGCAAGTCGACGGCACGGGTGCTCGACAGCAGGTAAACCAGAGCAAGAGGACACGCCAGGCACATCAGGCATATCGGGCCCCTCGGGGCCGAAGGAGTCGACAGGACGTGACGGACGTATCGAGCAAGGGCCCCGCCTCGGGCGACGGCCGCGAGACGCTCACCAACCGGCAGGGCCACCAGGTCTACGACAACCAGAACCAGCGCACCGTCGGCGCCCGTGGCCCGGCGACCCTGGAGAACTACCAGTTCCTTGAGAAGATCAGCCACTTCGACCGCGAGCGCATCCCCGAGCGCGTCGTGCACGCCCGCGGCGTGACCGCGTACGGCTACTTCGAGGCCTACGGAACCTTCGGTGACGAGCCCATCGGCCGCTTCACCCGCGCCAAGGTCTTCCAGGAGCGCGGCAAGCGAACGGACGTCGCCGTGCGCTTCTCCACGGTGATCGGCGGCCGCGACTCCTCGGAGGCGGCCCGCGACCCCCGCGGCTTCGCGGTGAAGTTCTACACCGAGGACGGCAACTGGGACCTGGTCGGCAACAACCTGGGTGTGTTCTTCATCCGGGACGCGATCAAGTTCCCCGACGTCATCCACGCGCTCAAACCGGACCCCGTGACCTTCGAGCAGCAGCCCCGGCGGATCTTCGACTTCATGTCGCAGACGCCCGAGTCCATGCACATGCTGGTCAACCTCTTCAGCCCGCGCGGCATCCCGGCGGACTACCGCCATATGCAGGGCTTCGGCGTCAACACGTACAAGTGGGT
This sequence comes from Streptomyces sp. NPDC003032, assembly GCF_053591415.1. NCBI lineage: Bacteria > Bacillati > Actinomycetota > Actinomycetes > Kitasatosporales > Streptomycetaceae > Streptomyces > Streptomyces sp. NPDC003032. Next base: position 94,827 of record NZ_JBSFTT010000016.1, read on the forward strand.
CAACGACCAGGGGGAGACCCTCCTGGTGAAGTACCACTGGATGCCCAAACAGGGCGTCCGCAGCATGACCGAGGAGGACGCGGCCAACGTACAGGCCGATGGCCTCGGCCACGCCACCAAGGACCTGTACGAGGCGGTCGCGCGCGGCGACCACCCGGAGTGGGAGCTGCTCGTCCAGGTGATGGACGACCACGACCACCCCGAGCTGGACTTCGACCCCCTCGACGACACGAAGACCTGGCCCGAGCAGGACTTCCCGCCGAAGGCCGTGGGCCGGATGGTGCTCGACCGGATGCCGGAGAACTACTTCGCGGAGAACGAGCAGATCTCCTTCGGCACCGGTGTGCTGGTGGACGGCCTCGACTTCTCCGACGACAAGATGCTCGTCGGCCGCACCTTCTCCTACAGCGACACCCAGCGCCACCGCGTCGGCCCCAACTACCTGCAACTCCCCGTCAACCAGGCCAAGAACGCCCACGTGCGCACCAACCAGCGCGACGGCCAGATGACCTATCACGTCGACGGCGGCGGCGAGAACCCCATCGTCAACTACGAGCCGTCCATCACCGGCGGCCTGCGGGAAGGGCAGTACCCGACCCACGACGAGCAGGGACCGGAGATCCACGGCAGGCTCACGCGCAAGCGCATCCCGCGCACCAACGACTACATCCAGGCCGGGCAGCGCTACTGCCTCATGGAGCAGTGGGAGCGGGACGACCTCGTGCACAACCTCGTCGACCTGCTCTCCCAGTGCGACCGGGAGGTCCAGGAGCGGATGGTCTGGCACTTCCTCCTCGCGGAGAACGAGCTGGGCCTCAAGATCGGCGAAGGGCTCGGCATCGGCGCGAAGGACGTCGCCGGCCTTCAGCCGCTGGCCAGCCAGGACCTGACCGAGGAGGACCGCAAGCGGCTCGCGAACCTCGGGGAGAACCCGCCGCGTGACGTCAGCGGGCTGACCATGACGCACTGCGTCCCGGACGAGCGGCATGTCGTGACGCGCTGAGCATGACGCCCGGAGCGTGACGCGTCGAGGCGGGCGACCTCCGCGGCCGTGCTTGTGTCGAGGCCGGCCGCGGAGGGGTACGTGGTCGCGTCAGCCCTCGGCGTTCTCCTGGGTCCACGCCCAGGCGTACTGGAGCCAGTCGGCGAGAGCCATGGCGCCGAGGCCCGCGCCGACCAGGCGGGCGCTCCGCGGGGCGAAGACGTAGGCCCCCATGAACCCCGTGGCGGTCCAGGCCGAGGCGCAGAACGGGCAGGTCACCAGGTCGCCCATGGCCAGCCTCAGGCCGGTGCCGCGCGGCTCGTCCATGACCTCGCCGGCCGTCGTGTCCTCCTTGCGGCGGGCGAAGGGCGCCCTGAGGAAGCCGGTGATCTTGTCCTTGGTGAGCAGCCGCGCCGTCTTGAACGTCGCCACGCCGATCAGCGCCACGTCCCACGGCGGTACGCGCTCCGGCAGGACGACACCGCGGCGGCGCGCCAGCAGCACGAGGGCGCCGGTCGCGGCGGTGAACGTCGCGGCGAGGGTGGCGTACCCCACGAGGGGAACGGCCCCCCGCCCGTCATAGGCCTGGCCGTCCTGCCCGGCCTGGCCATCCTGTCCCAGAAGTTCGTCGGCCGTCATGGCGCCTCCAGAGGTGCGGTGAGCGGTTTCGGGTGGTGCTCCTGGGCACCCGGCCAAGAGCAGGGACACCTGCGTACGAAAGGAAGAAAACTGTCATGGTGGATATTTCCGAAGCGGAGCTGGACGATCTGTGGAACGAGTTCCACGCGGTGGTCAACATGACCTCGCGTGAGCTGAGCGACTGGCTCATGACCCGTTCCGCCGGCGAGGAGACCGAGGAGGTGCCGGACCACTCGGGTACCCAGAACGGCCGCCGGGTCCTGGAGATCCTCGGCAAACGGCGCACCGACCTGACCGCGGACGACCTCCGCGTCATGCGCAAGGTCATCGACGTCGTCACCGCCGAGCGGGGCGTCGACATGGAACCCACCGCGGGCGAGGCGCACTGGCGCCACCGGCTGATGACGCTCGGCCACGACCCGCTGAAGCCACTGGCCTCCGACGCCGGCACCTCCCGCACCCAGCAGCGCTGACCCGCGGGCCGTCGGACGCGCGGCCCGCGTGGCGCAGATGGATCCCCGCCCCTCCGTCAGTACCGGTCCTCGCCGGGAGCGGGAGCGGGAGCGGGAGCGGGCGGCAGGTCCTCCTCGTCGACCACGTGCATCGCGGCCTCCTCGGCGCCCGCCGCGCCGCCGTCGATGCCCGTGTCCCTGGCGACGACTTCCTTCGTGGTGTCCGTGTGGGCGCCTTCGTCCGGGGCCACCAGGCGCCCGGCGCGGGCGCCCCCGGCCTCCGGGTCCACGGGTTCGCCCTCGCCTCCCGGCAGGTCGCCGACGCCGTCGCCGAGGGGCTCCTGCGTGTCGGGCACCTCCTGCCGGAGCCGCTCGTCGAGCGTCTCGCCCTCGTGCTGCTCCGCCGCCGTGGTGCCGGTCTTGGTGACGCCCAGCGGCTTCTCCGGCGGCGAGTAGCCCTCGTCGAGCATGTCGTCGTAGGTGCGCTCGTCGAGCGCGTCCTGGAGGTCCAGGGGTGCCGCGTCCTCCTGCTCCTCGTTGTCGCCGGTGGGCTGGTAGGCGTCGTCCGCCATGTTCTGGTCACTCATGACTACCTCGCGCTTCTGTGATCCTTGGGGCGCGCTTCGCCCACTGATGGTCGCGCCTCGGTCTCTCGAAGTGCCCGCGACACACTCCGCCAAACGATCTGATCCGAGGTCTGCCACCCCCTGATCGGGGCACTCTTCGGACATGCGCGAGATGCGGCGACTGAGAACGAGTGACGTCCATCGGCCAGGAATCCGGCGCATCCGTTCGGGCCGCGGATTCCGGTACGTGGACGCCTCCGGGTCGCCCATCACCGACCCGGAGGAGAAGGACCGCCTGCGGCGGCTGGTCATCCCGCCCGCCTGGCAGGACGTCTGGATCTGCCCGTGGCCCAACGGGCACCTCCAAGCCGTCGGCACCGACGCCGCGGGCAGGCGCCAGTACCTGTACCACCCGAGGTTCCGCGAGCAGCAGGAGGCTGCCAAGCACGACCACGTCCTCGAGGTCGCCGCCGTGCTCCCCGACGTACGCGCGCACGTCGCGGAGGACCTCGCCGGGCGGGGGCTCACCCGCGCGCGGGTCCTCGCCTGCGCCGTCCGCCTGCTCGACCTCGGCTTCTTCCGCATCGGCAACGAGTCCTACCGCCGGGACAACGGCACGTACGGGCTGACCACCCTGCTCAAGGAACACGCCTCCTGCCGGAGCGGCGAGGTCTGCCTCACGTATCCGGCGAAGTACGCGAAGACGCAGACCCGCGCCCTGGTCGACCCCGCCGCCTGCGAGGTCCTGCGCTCCCTGCTGCGCCGCCGCGACGCGGGCGCGCGGCTGTTCGCGTACCGGCGGGGCCGGGACTGGCACGAACTGCGCGCCGAGGAACTCAACGACTATCTGCGGGACCGCGCGGGCACGGACATCACCGCCAAGGACTTCCGGACCTGGCACGCCACCGTCCTCGCGGCGGTCGCCCTCGCCGTCTCGGCACGGAGCGCCGAGGAATCGAAGGCGGCACGCAGCCGCGCCGTCGCCCGCGCCGTCCGCGAGGTCAGCCACTATTTGGGCAACACCCCCGCCGTGTGCCGCGCCTCGTACATCAATCCCCGGGTCATCGAACTCTTCGAGGAGGGCCGCACGATCGCCGCCGCCCTCGACCGGCTCGGCGAGGACACCGCCTTCGGCCGGCCCGCCACCCAGGGAGCCGTCGAAGAGGCGGTACTGCGGCTGCTGACGTGAGATGGCGGAACGACGGAACGTATCGGGACGAAGGAAGTGACCCCTCGCATGAGCAGTTCGGACGACCTGCCGGTCCTGCGCACCCTGCGGGAGCTGGCCCACCTCGTGGAACGGCACAGGAGCCTGTACGTGCGCTGGTCCCGCGGGCCGGGGACGGACCTCGGCAACGGCAGGACGAGGACGATGAGCAGGGACGATCTGACGGGCGTGGACATGTCCGGGCTCTCGGCCAACCCCCTCGACATCGAGCCGTGGTGGCAGGACCGGCCCATCGAGCTGTGGGTGGCGCGCCGTCTGCACGACTACTCGCACCTGCCGCGCGAGAAGGGCGACGGCGTACGTCCCTGGGTGCTGCTCGGCCACGAGAACGGCCGCGGCCCCGACAACGAGCCGCTGGTCAAGGACGTGGAGCCGATGGCCTGGATCGACGCCAGGATGATCGACGAGGCCCGCGAGAAGGTGGCCCGCGAGGCGGGCGAGTGGGGGCCGCTGCGGCGTACGGACGAGTGACACCGTACGAACCAGTACGACTCGATGACAAGGGCGCGCCCCATGGCACCGGAGATGCCGTGGGGCGCGCCGTACTCGTGATGCGGCCGGTCGGTCAGCTGGGTCCGGCCCGGTAGGCCTTCGCCTTGCCGCGCCCGGTGTTCGAGCCGCCTCCCGAGCGGGCCGCCGCGCTCGCCGCGAGGCCGAGCAGGAGCGCCAGGGCGCCGGTGATGACGTTGCTGACCACGGACCTGGTGGTGCTGACGTCACCCGCCACGACCCACGGGGCGACGATCGTCCACACGCCCAGGGCGCAGGCGGCCCACGCCATGCTGTGGGTGCGCTCGTACGCCCGGCCGAAGCCGCCGCTCATCAGAAGGGCGTAGGCGATGCCGACGATCAGGTTGGCGACCGCGAGGCGCGTCAGGCCGTTGAAGCCCACGATCCACGGCGAGGCTGCCAGGTAGAGACCGGTGAGGAAGGCCATCGTCTCGACGGCCTGCACTTTGGGCGTGCTCGCCGCACGCTCGGCCATCTCGTGGCGGGCGCGGATGTCGGCGATGTCGGGGTGCGTTTCCATGGACGACGAGGTCCTGGGGGACGTTGTCATGACGTCCACCTCCAGCTGGTGATGGTTCGGGGTGCGGATGGGGCCACGCGTACCGACGTGCGCGGCCGGACCAGGACGGGTACTCGGGGCAGCGCGTCAGTCCGGGGGCTGTCCTGCGCCGGTGCCGAGGGCGCGCACGGCGTCGGTGACGTCGCTGTACGTCCGCCCCTCGGGCAGCCGCTCGGCCGCTCGCAGTGCGGAGTCCGGCGCGTGGTGCGATTGCAGCGCCTTCAGCAGCGTCTGCCGGTCGGCGGGGAACGTGGTGCGTTCCAGGTGGCGGCTGAGTTCCAGGCGCGTGGCATCGGCCTCGGCGGCGGAGCGCGCCCGCTCCCGGGCCTCGCCCGGCGGCGGTACGGGACCGCTCGGGTCCACGGCCACGTCGTCGTCAGCCGGCGGCTCGGGGTCGTTCGCCTCCTCGACGTGTGTGTGCTGACCGGAGCGCATATAGCCCTCCAGCTCGTGCTTCATCTCGTCGTCCTTGCGCGGACTCACCGGGTTGCTGCCTCGGTCCACGGCAAGCACCTCCCTTTCTCGTGGGCCCAGGGACCGGGGTGGCCCCTAGGCCGGACTCGGCTCGTACGTCCAGCGCAACAGGGCGCCGAGTCCGCCGGCCGGGATGTCGTCGCTCACCTCCTCGAAGGGGATGATCAGTACGTCGGCGGACGTGGCCGCGGCGGAACGCAGCAGCGCGTCGTCGGCGCGTACGGGGACGGGGTGGCTCTCGCCCAGGGCCTCCGCGTCGGTGCGCCGCACCGCCACCTGGTCCGGGTCGGGGCCCGCCCACATCTCCTGGTGCAGATCGGGCCCGTCGGGCCGCACCAGGAGCGTGTCGATGCGGTGCTGCCGGGCGGCGTCCGCCACGGCGGGCACCCCCTCCACGGCGTCGGTCGGCCGGTCGGTACCCACGCGTCCCGCGCGGAAACGGTCGAGCGCCTGCTCGACGCGCCGGTGCAGATGGTCCTGGCGGGCCTGTTCGATGGCCTCTTCCAGCGCGGGCGACTCGGAACCGGCGGCTCGGCCGCCGTGCTCGGTCTCGACCGTGACGTCCTTGACCTGGTCCGGGAGTTTGTCGTGCACGGAGCGCCGCTCGCGCGGGTCGCCCACGAGCACCACGAGATCCGCGCCGGACTCCTCGTGGGCTGCGGCCAGCGCTTCGGCGATCTCCCCGGCGTTGTGCTCCCAGGTGTTCTCCACCTTGAGCTGGAAGTGCCGTTCGGACCAGTCGGACGTCGCCGTGCGGTGCACCGGCCACTGGTCGCCCTCCACATGCCCGGAGTCCTGTGGGCGCCTGCCGCCTTCCCGTAGCCGGAAGTCGGCGCCGGTGCGGTCGATGTAGGCGACGAGGCAGACCGGGTCCTGGCCGCACAGTTCCAGCAGGGGCGCCAGCCGGGGGAGCGGGGCCCAGCAGGCCGATTCGGACTGTGGCCGCCGGGACAGGCGGTGGCTGAGCACGACCTCACCGCCGGTGGCGAAGACGACCCGGCCCGCCGGTTCCTCGGCGGGGGACAGCCCCGTCAGGTTGGCGCGGACGGCTTCCGTGGTGGCCTCGTCGGCGCCCTCTTGTTCCAGGGTCCGGCAGATGTCCCGTACGGAGAGTTCACGCCGCTTGGCGCCGGATTCGTCCGGCTGCCCGGGATCGAAGTACACGGTCGCCCAGGGGCCGGGGCGGTCCAGGAGCGGTTGCAGAAATGAAAGGCGCATGGTGGCTCCGGGTTCCAGTCGGTGGTGTCGTTTCTCCTGGCCTCCGGGCCAGGCACGGCGATCGCCTCCTCATAGCCGGTACCCCCCGCAAAGGGGTGCAAACTACCTCATATTACTGGATGGCCGGAGGCGAAACCTCGGCCCGGCGCCGGTACGGGTACTGAGTTACGGCGCGAGCGACGCAACCGGCGCAAGCGGCCCACACGGCCGCACCGGACGAGTCAATTGTCGCGCTCGGTCGACCCGGTCCGCCACGCGAGGGGAAGGCATCGACCGCGCGGGCGTTCCGCCGATCCCGGGGGGTGGATCGCCGACGCACGGGTACCCCGCCCCCTACATCTCTCACCGAGGAGAGCAAGCGATGACCTTCAACCCATTGGAGCAGCGGGGCATCCCGCTGGACCGTCAGCTCCGCAGCTGGCGTGAGCTGAACGTCCAGCCGATCGACCCGGACCACTGTGACCCGTACACCCGGTGCCGGATCATCACGATGAACGGCATCGAGGTCGAGGCGATCCTGTTCAGCCATCAACTGGCCCGCAACACCGTGGACCCGGAGGTGAAGCGGAAGCTGGCGCGGGTGCGGTACATCGAGGCGCAGCAGCAGAAGGCGGTGAACTGGCTGCTGCCCGGAGTCTCGTCCGTCCTGGAGACGACGATCGCCTACGAGCAGGTGGCCGTCGACCTCACCGCGTGGATCGCCCGCATGGAGCCGGACCCGTATCTGAAGCAGGCGTACCAGTTCGGCGTCCTGGAGGACTTCGACCACCTGTACCGGTACGCGAACCTGTACGAGATGATCGAGCACCGCAAGGCGGACGCGATCGTCGACGGGCTGACGGAGGTCATGCCGGGCCGCCCGACGAAGTACCACCACCGCGACCCGTTCGACAACGTCCGCGACCCGTACGACAAGGACACCACCGACCCGCTGTCCAAGCTGCACGCGCTGACCGTGATGTCGGCGGAGCAGCAGACGATGAACTTCTACATGAACACCGGCCCCACCTACATGGAGCCGATCGCCCGCCAGCTCTACCAGGAGATCGGGCTCATCGAGGAGGAGCACGTCACCCACTACGAGTCGCTCGTCGACCCCGGCGAGACGTGGTGGGAGCAACTGGTCAACCACGAGTACAACGAGTGCTACCTGTACTACTCCTTCATGGAGCAGGAGAGCGACCCCAAGGTCAAGGCGATCTGGGAGCTGCACCTGAACATGGAGCTGGAGCATCTGCACGCCGCCTGCGACCTGATGCGGCGCCACGACGGACGCGACCCGGAGTCGGTGCTCGCGCCGCAGCTGCCGAACGTGCTCACCTTCGAGCCGAACAAGGCGTACCTGCGCGAGCTGCTCGACACGCAGATGGACCTGACCACGCTCGGCGCCGGTTACGTCCGTGAGGCGCACGAGCGGTTCGAGGCGATGCAGGAGCGGATCCACGGCGGCGAGAAGCCGCCGAGCGAGCGGGTGATGGCCCAGCACGACGAGATGTTCGGGCGCGAGTACCGGTCCGAGACCGAGGGCGAGCACCCCGACCCCGCGATGCGCGAGAAGTGAGGGGCCCGCAGATGTCCGAGCTTCACACACCCCAGGCCGGGGACGACCGCGCGGCGGACACCGACGTGGTCTCGCTGCTGATGCGCCAGCACGGCGACATCCGCAACCTCTTCGACGAGGTGGAGGCGTGCACGGGCCAGGAACGGCGTGACGCGTTCCGTCGGCTGGTGCGTCTGCTCGCGGTGCACGAGACCGCCGAGGAAGAGGTCGTCCACCCCTTCGCGCGGCGTGGTCTGCCGGGCGGCGAGCAGGTCGTCGAGGACCGTCTCGCCGAGGAACGGGCCGCCAAGGAGATGCTCGCCGCGCTCGACGACGCCGACACGGACGATCCGAAGTTCCTGCCGCAGCTGATGAAGCTGCGCAAGGACGTCCAGGAGCACGCCCGAGCCGAGGAGCGCTACGAGTTCACCCACATCCGGCGCCGGACGGACGAGGCGAACCTCGCCGCCATGGCCAAGGCCGTCAAGGCGGCGGAGGCCATGGCCCCGACCCGCCCCCACCCGGGGGTGGAGTCCGGCGCGGCCAACATGGCGCTCGGCCCGGTCGCCGCGCTGATGGACCGCACGAAGGACGCCGTGCGCAAGGCGATGGGCAAGGACAAGGCGTGACACCTGGCCGGGCGGCGCGGCCCTGACCGGCCCGGTCTCCGCGAGCGGCGTTCCGCTCCCGGGGCCGAGGCCGCTCAGGGCCGCTCACGGGGCCGCCGGCGCCCTGCCGGGACCGGGACCGGCGCCGGGCCGGGGACGACGGTGTTGGTGAGCGTGCCGATGCCCTCGACGGTGAGCGACACGGTGTCGCCGGGCCGCAGCGGCGGAGGGTCCTGCTCGCCGCGCGGCCCCCACAGTTCGGCGAGGCAGCCGCCGTTGCCGCAGGTGCCGGAGCCGAGGACGTCGCCGGGCACGACCCGGGTGCCGCGCGAGGCGTAGGCGGCCATCTCCTCGAAGGTCCAGCTCATGTTGGACAGCAGATCCTCGCCGACCACCCGTCCGTTGACCTCGGCGGTCAGGGCCAGCCGCAGGAAGCCGTCGGCCCGGCGGTACGCGTCCACCTCGTCGGCGGTGACGAGGCAGGGGCCGAGCGTCGTCGCGGTGTCCTTGCCCTTGCAGGGCCCGAGCCCGACCTTCATCTCGGCGGACTGGAGGTCACGGGCCGACCAGTCGTTGAAGACCGTGTAGCCGACGATGTGGTCGCGGGCCCGTTCCGGCGTGAGGTCGCGCCCCTCGCGGCCGATCACCGCGCCGACCTCCAGCTCGAAGTCGAGGGCGGTGGAGCCGGGCGGCACCGGCACGCCGTCGTGCGGACCGAGGACGGCGTGCGGATTGGCGAAGTAGAACGTCGGCGCCGCGTACCACTGCTCGGGCACCCCGGCGACACCGTCCACGGACCGGCGTACGCCCTCCACATGCTCCTCGAACGTCACGAAGTCCCGTATGGAGGGCGGTTGCAGGGGAGCGAGCAGCCGTACTTCGCCGACATGGGGCCCGGGTGGCGCGGCCAGGGCCGGGGCGCCCGCGGCGAGCAGCCCGGCCAGCCCGTCCGTCTCCGTGAGCAGGGCGGTGAGGGAGGTGACGCCGGGCAGTGGGAACAGCGCGCCGTCCTCCCCGACGACGGCCACCCGGCGGCGGCCTTGATGCTCGTAAGCGGCGAAACGCAAGGTATGGCTCCCTCGGAAGAGACGGGTTGCTCAGACGGGCGGGGCGACGAAGACGCCGCGGTCGGGGTCGTTGAAGGACTCCTTCGCGATCAGCTCGTTCATGGGGTTGGCGGTGCCCCACTGGTCGGTGACCTCGGGGCGGGAGAAGTCGTAGACGTGGGGGTGCCAGGTGTCCTCGTCGAGGTTCTCCAACTCGGTGGTGTACTCCACCGTGTTGCCGTGCGGATCGAGGAAGTACGTGAAGGTGTTGTCCCCGGCCATGTGGCGGCCTGGCCCCCAGATCTTCCTGAACCCGGCGCGCATGACACGCCCGGAGCCGCGCATGTACTCGTCGATGCCGCGCATCTCGAAGGAGATGTGGTGCAGCGCGGTGTGCGGCCCTCGCGCGATCGCCATGGAGTGGTGCTGGTCGCTGATGCGCATGAAGTGCATGACCTCGCCCATGTGCGGCGAGCTGAGGGTGTCGGAGAGCCGGAACCCGAGATGACGCTCGTACCACCGCCGAGTCCGGTCGAGATCGGGGGAGTTGAGGACGACGTGGGAGAGCTTGACCGGGATCGACTCCTTCTCCTCGATCTTGCGGTGCCGCCTCGCCTCGACGTCGGCGGAGACCTCGATGGTGCGGCCGTCGACGTCGAAGAAACGGAAGCCGTACCCGCCGCCCGGGGTGTCGACCCGGCCCGGCCGGCTGATCAACTCCACGCCTCCGGCGAGGAGTTCCTCGGCGAGCGCGTCGACGCCGGCCGGGCTCGCGGCTCCGTACGAGACGAGGTCGAGGCGCTTCTCGTCGGCCTTCCGCAGCCGCACGACGTACTGCTCGGGGGAGCCCTCGGCCGCCAGGAAGGAGATGCCGGAGTCCTCGGCGACCTTGGTCAGGCCCCAGACGCCCGCGTAGAAGTCGAGCTGCTTGTCGTAGTCGGGCACGGCGAGGTCGACGTGCCGCAGATGGGTGAGAAGGCGGTGCATGAGGTCAGTCCTTCCGGAGGAGGGCGACGGCGTTGGCGCCGCGCACGGAGTGGAAGTCGGCGTCGGCCAGGTGCGCGGAACGCAGCGCGCCGACCGGGTCCTCGGTGCCCATGTCGAACGGGAAGTCGGACCCGAGCAGCACCCGGTCCGCTCCCGCCACCCGCACCAACTCTCGGAGCGCGCACGGGTCGTGGACCAGCGAGTCGAAGTAGAGGCGCTTGACGTAGCTGCTCGGTGTCTCGCGGCAGCCCCGCGCGTCGGGGCGTGCGCGCCAGGCGTGGTCGGCGCGGCCGATGTGGGTGGGCAGATAGCCACCGCCGTGCGCCGCGATCAGCTTCAGGCCGGGGTGGCGGTCGAGTACGCCGGAGAAGATGAGGTGCGAGAGCGCGACGGCGTTCTCGGCGGGCTGGCCGACGGAGTTCGACAGGTACCACTGGTCGAGGCGTTCGTCGAGCGTGCACCCGAAGGGGTGCAGGAAGACGATGGCGCCGGTCTCCTCCGCACGGGACCAGAAGGGCTCGTAGGCGGGATCGGACAGCTCACGCCCCGGGGCGTGACTGGATATCTCCACTCCGGCCAGCCCTTGCCGCAGGGCGTGGTCGAGCGCGCGCGGGGCGTGCCCGGGGTGCTGGAGCGGTACGAGTCCGAGGCCGCGCAGCCGGTCGGGCGCGGCCGAACAGTGCGCGGCGGTCGCCTCGTTGGCCAGCCGGTACACCTTCTCGGCCGTGTCCTGGTCCGCCCAGTAGTGATAGTGGGAGGGCGAGGGGCTGACCAGCTGTACGTCCACGCCCTGGGCGTCCATCGCGGCCAGGCGCACGGCCGGGTCGGTCAGTCGCGTGAAGCGCTCGCGGACCATGGGGCCGTTGACCGCGAGCGCGGCCGGGCCGTTGCGGCGGGCGTCCAGGTCGCGCGCCTCGGCGAGCCCCGGCTGCCCCTCGACCAGCGCCTCGATCCCGGGCAGCAGGACGTGGGCGTGCACGTCCACGGTGGGCCCGCTCACGGCAGCTCCCGGAGCATGGTCATGGTGCGGCCCATCAGGCCGGGCACGTCGGCGTCGCGCACGCCGTCGAGCTGCCACTGCCCGATCCGCACGGACGCCTCGACGACCGGCCGTACGCGCTGCATCCGCCGCCCGTAATAGGTCTGGAGCAGCGCGTCGTCCCAGGTCGCGGCGGAGGTCAGCAGCTGCGCGAGCACCCAGGCGTCCTCCAGGGACAGGGCGGCGCCCTGCGCGAGGGTGGGCGGGCAGCAGTGCGCGGCATCACCGGCGAGGACGACCCGGCCGCGGTGCCAGGAGCCCTCGACGAGCATCCGGTCGAACCACGTGTAGTTCACCTGCGCCGGGTCGGTGATGTGCTCGCTGATCTCGGGCCAGAAGCCGCCGTAGGCCGAGGCCAGCCGGCGCATCTCGTCCGCGTACGACTCGGACGGCAGGCAGGCGCGGTCGCGGTTGGCCTCGACGACGAAGGCGTACAGGGTGCTCTCGCCGGTGGGGCAGTAGCCGGCGATGTAGGCGGGGCCGCCGTAGGTCAGGCCGGCGCGGGTGACGCCGGCCGGGCGAGGGGCGGCGACGCGCCAGATGGCCATGCCGGTGGGTTCGGGCACGGCGGTGATGCCGATGGCGGCGCGGGTGGCGGAGCCCAGGCCGTCGGCGGCGATGACGAGGTCGTAGCGGCCTTCGGTGCCGTCGGTGAACCGTACGGTGACGCCCCCGCTGTCCTGGTCCAGGGAGGTGGCCCGGGTGCCGAGCCGTACCCGGGCTCCGCTCGCGCGGACGGCGTCGATGAGGACGCGCTGCAACTGGGGGCGCCGCATGCCGACGGTGGCGGGCAGGTCGTCGCCGCCGGTGCGCAGGTCCTCGGCGACATGCAGCACGGTGCCGTCGGGGGCGGTGATACCGACGGCATCGAAGCCGAAGCCGGACGCCCGCACCCGCTCCCACACGCCCAGCTCGCGCAGGACGCGCAGGGCGTTGCCCTGGAGGGTGATGCCGGAGCCGGCGGTGGCGTTCCAGTCGTCCTTCGCCTCGATCAGGTCGACCGCGATCCCGGCGCGGCGCAGCAGGATCGTGACGGCGTTGCCGGCCGCGCCACCACCGACGACGAGGACAGTGCGGGATTGCCTCATAGGTTACCTTCAATTTCCTTGAATCTCCGCCTACTTGACGGCGACGGGGTTGACGGGTGAGCCGACGGCGCCGGTGATGGGCAGGGGAGCGGCGGTGAGCCAGAACGCGTACACGCCGTCGGCCGCGCAGTCGGCGGCCAGCGCGTCCAGGTCCCACATCTCGCCGATGAGCAGGCCGATGTGGGGGATGACGACCTGGTGCAGCGGCTGGAAGGCGTGCTCGAACTCGTTCGGCCGGACCTCGAAGCCCCAGGTGTCGGTGGCGATCGCCGCGATCTCGGTACGGTGCAGCCAGCCCGCCGTCGTGAACGACAGCCCCGGGGAGGGACCTCCGGCGTACTCGCCCCAGCCCTCCCGCCGCGCCCGCGCGAGCCGCCCCGTCCGCACCAGCACCATGTCGCCGCGCCCCACGGTCACGCCGTGCGCGGCGGCGGTCGCGGCCAGATGCGCCTCGGTGACGGCGAACCCGTCATCCAACTCGCCTCCATCACCCAGGACTTGACCGACGTCGAGCAGGACGCCGCGCCCGGCGACGTACGGGGCCATGTGCTCGATGCCGGTGACGAGGTCGCCGTCGGACGTCACGGTCGTCGCCGCGTCCCGGCCGTTCCACGCCTTGCCGTGGTCGAATATGTGGCCGAGCCCGTCCCACTGGGTCGAGCACTGCAACGGCATGGCGATCACGTCGTCGGCGCCGCCGAGGCCGTGCGGGAACCCCTGGTTGCCGAGCGCGGCGTCGGTGCCGGTGTCGAGCATGGTGTGCACGGGGTTGGTGCGGCGGCGCCAGCCCTTCTGCGGGCCGTCCATGTCGAAGCGCTGGGCGAGCGAGAAGCTGACGCCGGTCCTGACGAGCGCGGCGCCCTCGCGCCGCTTGGCCGCGTCGAGGAAGTTCAGCGTGCCGAGCCGGTCGTCCTCGCCCCAGCGTCCCCAGTTCGAGTACGCCTTCGCGGCCTCGGCGATGGCGCGCTCCGGGTCGTCGCGGTCGGGGGTCACGGCGCGACCTCGGCGACGCAGCGGGTGCGCTGCGCGCCGAGCCCGGTGATGGAGCCGTCCATGACGTCGCCGTCGCGCAGCAGCCGCCCCCAGTGCATGCCGTTGCCCGCCGGGGAGCCCGTCAACACCAGGTCGCCGGGGAGCAGTTGGGCCGTCTGCGAGGCGTACGCCACCACGCGGGCCACATTGAAGATCATGTCCTCGGTGGACTCGTCCTGCATGGTCTCACCGTTCAGCTTGAGTACGAGGCGCAGGTCGCCGGGGTCCGCGACCGACTCGGCGGGCACGATCCACGGGCCGAGCGGGGTGAACCCGGGGGCGTTCTTGCCGCGCAGCCAGTCGGTGCCGATCCGCGGCATGTCGCGGCGGAAGACGGTGGCGCGGTCGGTGAGGTCGTTGGCGACGGTGTACCCGGCGACGTACTCAAGGGCCTCGTCCACGGAGAGCCGGTGGGCCGGCCGGCCGATCACGGCGGCCAACTCCAGCTCCCAGTCCGGCTTCTCGGCCCACGAGGGCAGGACGACATCGTCGTACGGACCGGTGATCGCGCTCGGCAGCCCGATGAACACGTACGGCAGGCCCTCGGCGGCCCGCCGGTCCATGATCTCCGCGGCCTCGGCGCGCCGCTCCTCCTCGGGCCGCTCGTCACCGGGCGCCCGGTGGGCCACGTGCAGGTCGATGACGTGCTGCCGGTAGTTGGCGCCGGACTGGAACACCTGGCGCGGCTCGACGGGCGCGTGCACGCGGAAGTCCACCAGTGGCTCGCGCCCGGCGGTCCCGTCGGCGCCGAGGTCCCGCAGGCGCGGCAGGACGGCCTGCCAGTTCTCCAGGAGGCCCCGGACGCTCAACTGCTCGTCGTTCAGGGCGAGTCGTAGATCGAGCACCTGGGCGTCGGCGGTCACGAGGGCGGGGAACGGGCAGCCGTCCGGGACGGAGAGGGTCGCGAGGGCGAAGGGTCCGGCGAAGAGCGCGGACACGGGCTGAGATTTCACGGACGGGTCCTCCCGGTTGCGGTGGCACTAATCTGGACCCGCGACCCATGATCAGGGAAATAGATTGCGTGGATGACAGCCATCGATGGCGTGGATAACTCCTGTTCAGCGCCGCAGAAGGCGGACCGGCAGGCAAGCAGAGGGAAGCCCGTGAACCTGGCCCGACTGGACCTCAACCTCGTCGTAGCCCTGCGCGCCCTGCTGGAGGAGCGCAACGTCACCCATGCCGGGCAGCGCGTGGGGCTGAGCCAGCCCGCCATGAGCGCGGCCCTGGCCCGGCTGCGCCGCCACTTCGACGACGACCTGCTCG
Organism: Streptomyces sp. NPDC003032; assembly: GCF_053591415.1. Taxonomy (NCBI): domain Bacteria; kingdom Bacillati; phylum Actinomycetota; class Actinomycetes; order Kitasatosporales; family Streptomycetaceae; genus Streptomyces; species Streptomyces sp. NPDC003032. The sequence goes on from NZ_JBSFTT010000016.1 coordinate 110,058, forward strand.
CCCGGGTCGGCGGCCACTACGAACTCACCGCGCTCGGCCAGGTGCTCCTGGACCGCACCTCCACCGCGTACGACCTGCTGGAGCGTCTCTTCGCCAGCCAGGCGGAGTTCGACCCGGCCAAGGAGACCCGTGAGTTCAAGCTGCTCGCGTCCGACTACGCCGTGTCCGTCTTCGGCGCGGAGCTCGCCCGCGTCGTGCACGAGGAGGCACCCGGCATCCGGCTGCGTTTCGCGCAGACGCCGACCACGGTGGTCGACGACACGGGCGCGCTGCTGAGCGCCGTCGACGGGCTGCTCATGCCGCACGGTGTGATCAGCGACTTTCCGGCCACCGACCTCTACGAGGACCGCTGGGTGTTCCTCGTGGCGCGGGACCACCCGAGCGTCGGGGAACGGCTCACCCGGCAGGACCTGGCGCGGCTGCCGTGGGTCACCTACCAGCGGACCTACGACGCCCCCGCCGTACGGCAGTTGGGCATGCTCGGCGTCGAGCCGCGCGTGGAGGTCTCCGTCGACAGCTTCCACCTGCTGCCGCTGCTGGTGACGGGCACCGGCCGCATCGCCCTCATCCAGTCCCGCCTGGCACACCTCCTCGCCCCGCTGGCTCCGGTCCGCCTCCTGGACCCGCCGTACGAGGCGGTCCCCCTCCGCGAGGCCCTGTGGTGGCACCCGGTGCATACGCACGACGCGGCCCACATCTGGCTACGGGAGACGGCGGCCGGGGTGGGCGGGCGGATGGCGTCCGGTGGGGATCACATCGCTCCCGGGCCGGGGCATGGTACTCCGTCGGCTGATGGCCGAAGTCACCCCCTGTGAGGTCACGGTCTCCGCGAGGCATGTTTGCATATGCCCATGATCGTTAACGCGCAGCAAACAAACGCGCAGCAAACATCCGAGCCGCGGACGTACGTGGACCGCATCCTGGAGCACTGGCACAAGGACGAGGACGCCGAGGCGCTCGTCCAGGGTGACCGGCGGCTGACCCGGGGAGAGGCTCGGCGGCGGCTGTTCAGGTTGGGGCACGCGCTGCGCGGGCGGGGGCTCGCGCCCGGCGACGGAGTGGGGCTGTTCCTGGCCAACCGCGTGGACTCCGTCCTGGTGCAGCTCGCGGTCCATCTCATCGGCTGCCGGGTCGTGTTCCTGCCGCCCGAGCCGGGGCCCGGCGAGCTGGCCGCGCTGGTCGAGCAGTCCCGGGCGCGCGCCGTGGTCACCGACCCGCTCTTCGCGGAGCGCGCCGCCGACGCCGCCGCCCGCAGCGTCCACGCCCCTGAGCTGCTCAGCCTCGGGCCGTGCGAACAGGAGTGCACGGACCTGCTGGCGCTGGCGGCCGAATGCCCGGATGTACGCCCCGACGGCGTGCCCGCCCCGGGAGCGGACGAGGCCGTCACCGTCCTCTACACCGGCGGCACCCTGGGCCGCCCCAAGCTCGCCGCGCACAGCCACCGGCTCTACGACGCGCTGGTGGACCTGGTGGAGGACGCCCCGCAGGACTCCCGCCCCACGGTCTTCCCGACCATGGACCCGGGCACGGACAGGGTGCTCGCCGCCACGCTGCTCACCCACGGCAGCGGCCACCTCACCTCGGTCCAGGCCCTGGTGACAGGGTCCGTCCTCGTCGTGCTGCCCGAGTTCGAAGCGGGCGCGGCGCTGGAGGTGCTGCGCGAGGAGCGGATCACCGCCACCATGTTCGTACCGCCCATGCTGTACGCGCTTCTCGACCACCCGGAGTGCGTGCCGGGCGCCCTCCCCGCGCTGCGGCGGATCGTCGTCGGCGGCGCGGCCTCCTCGCCCAGCCGGCTGCGGCAGGCGGTCGAGGTCTTCGGGCCGGTGCTCAGCCAGGGCTACGGGCAGTCGGAGGCGCTCGGCATCACCGCGTTCGGCGCGGAGGACCTCGCCTCGGAGGGAGCCAGGCGGCCCGAGCTGTGGCGCAGCTGCGGCCGCGCGATATCCGACACCGAGATCGAGATCCGCGGCGAAGGCGGCGCGGCGGCACTGCCCGCCCGGCAGGTCGGCGAGGTGTGCGTCCGGGGCGAGACGGTGATGCTCGGCTACTACGAGGACCCGGAGCGCACCGCGGAGGCGCTGCGCGACGGCTGGCTGCGGACCGGGGACATGGGGTATCTCGACGCCGAGGGGTACCTCTATCTCGTCGACCGGGCCAAGGACATCATCGTCACCGGCAGCACCAGCGACAACGTCTACTCCAGGGTCCTGGAGGACTTCCTGCTCACGCTGCCCGGCGTGCGCAACGCGGCGGCGCTCGGCGTGCCGGACGAGGAGTACGGAGAGGCCGTACAGATCTTCCTGGCCACGGCCGAGGACGCCGCCGTCGACCCGGACGCGGTCGGCGCGGCGGTGACCGCCGAGCTGGGAGAGCTGTACACGCCCCGGAAGACGGTACTGCTGAGCCGGCTGCCGACGACCAAGGTCGGCAAGGTGGACAAGAAGGCGCTGCGCGCCGCGTGGGTGAGCGCGGCTCCGGGTACGGCGTAGGTGCCGCTGCCGCCACAGGCCCCGGGCCGCCGCCCGCAGCCGGTCCCGCTGCTCGGCGCGTCCACCCCGTGCCCCAGCCTTTCACGCCAACCAAGACCATTCAGGTATCTCAGGCATGCCGGGTGTGAGGCCCCAACGGGCCAGGTCGTCCGAGATGAAGAGCGCGCCGGCCCGGACCAGGGCGACGGGCTATCCCACGTCAACCCCGTGCGCCCTGGCCAAGCCGTCGAGCCCCTCGGCCCAGCCCTGCCCGACCGCTCGGAGGTCGGCGGGTGGCTGGAAGGTCCAGGTGGCGGTGGCGCGACGTCCTGGCCTATGTCGAGGAACCGCAGTGCGTCCTCGGGCTGCTGCCAGGGGCCTGACTCGATGGCCTGGCGGGTCCATCGGCCGTACGCCACGAACCACAGCCGCTGGGTGGCCGGTATGCGCGTGATCACCGCGAGGTCGATCGCGGTGATCCCCGGTGCGACGGCGAAGCCCTCCTTGAGGGTGCCGATGACATTGGACCCCATGGCCGTCAGCCACCACAGGGCCCGGTCCCGTTTGGTCAGCGTCTTCAGCGCGGGGCGCCCGCTGGAGGTGACCCCGGGAGTCTGGTCCGGCAGAGAGTCGATGTCGTGCTGCCGCATCACCACGGACATCACGGAGCCCGGCGCGCTCGGCGCGGGCGAACATACCGAGACCCGCCAGGTGGAACGCCCTGGCCTCGGCCAGTGCCCAGGGCAGCCCCAGCTGCGGGGACCCGGGTACCGCCGGTGGGTGCGCAGGGGAGAAGGACTGCAGGTGCACGCTGGTCATCTGCTGCCGCAGTTCCCGTAAGTGCGTGATGGCCGGGTCCGGCGGCGCCCGCTGCTCAGTGCGGTAGAGGCATAGAGGGGCCCCATTCACGACGAGAGTGTCGTCCGCCCGCCGCCCATGTTCACGCGTGCCACCCGTGGCCCGACGGACGTCCGCACGCCCCTTGTCGAGACACGCACACTCAGTCCGGGCACACCGACGCGGAAACCGAAACCCATGGAGCCTCCCTTGTCTGCCGCGGGGAGTCTGTCACCACCCGCGCCCCCGCGAGCGCCGTTCCCACCGGCGTCTCGGTCCACCGAGCAAGCAGCAGCGGCTTCTCGTCCACGGACTTCAGCAAGTGTGGGGGCGGTGGTCACCTCGGTTGCTGTTCCGCGATGACCGCCCAGTCATCCGCCCCGCGACCGTCGGCGATGGCCTGATCGAAGACAGCCCGCAGCAACTGACCGATCGGGAGCGGCATGTTGTGGTCGATGGCCGCATCGAGCGCGAGGTGGAGGTCCTTGCGGCCCAGGACTGTCGTGAAGCCGGCCGGCTGGTAGATCCGTTCGGCGATCATCGACCCGTAGCCCGCGTAGACGGCACCCGGGAAGAGTGTTGAGGTCAGCAGTTCGACGAGCTGCCCAGAGTCGACACCGGCGCCTTCCGCCAGGCTGACAGCCTCGCCCAGTGACTGAATCGCGCAGGCGATCAGGTAGTTCCCGAGGATCTTCACGATGTTGGCCTGCTCCGGACGATCGCCGAGTCGCCACGTCCGCGAGCCGATTACGTCGAAGAACGGCTGCACGCGGTCGATCAGCTTGTCCTCACCGGCCGCAAGGATGTTGAGTGCCCCGGCTTCGGCGATCGGAACACGGCCGAAGACCGGTGCTGCGACGTACCCGACACCAGACTCAGCGTGCGCTGCGCCGACCCGGCGAGCCAGGCCGGCGCTCACCGTGGCGAGGTTGACGTGAACAGACCCGCCTGGGATCCGGGAGAGGACGCCGGAGTCGATGAACGTCTCGGCGACGGCCCGGTCATCGGACAGGACCGAGAAGACCACCGGTGAGCGCATGGCCTCCGAGATGGAGGCGGCACGACGGGCACCCGCCGCAACGAGTTGCTCCGCATGTGCGTCGGTGCGGTTCCACACCACGACGTCGTGACCGGCCTTCAAGAGGTTGCGTGCGATGGGTCTGCCCATCGCGCCCATACCGATGACCGCGATGCTGCACATGTAGAGCCCGCCCCTTCTGCTGAACCGCCTGAGATGGTTCAAGGATGTCATGGGGCTACCATCCTGTCGAACCGTCCAAGACGGTTCGACAGGTGTTGTCGCACTGCGGAGGTTGGAAGTGACCGAAGATGTACGGCGGGTGTTCCGGATGGACAACGAGGTCCTGGCGTTCCGATTCACCGCCACCGTCAGCGACAGAGCCGGCGCGCAGCCGAGAGAGCGGCTGACTGACCCCGCACGACTGAAGATGTGGCTGCGGGCCGCAGGGCTCGACGTCACAGACGTGTCGCCGACCGATCTGGAGGACGCCGTCGAACTGCGCGAGGCGATCTACCGAATCGGGTCGGCGATCGCCGCAGGTGAACAGTCGGACTCCAAGGATGTCCGCACTCTCAACACGGTCGCTGCCACTGGACACGCGAAGGCTGCGCTGGAACATGGTCGCGCGAAATGGCATCTGACGGACACGGCCCCTGTCGGTGACGCCCTCGGCGTCCTGGCCACGGATGCCATCCACATCCTCGGGGGCCCTGACCGCGGCCGCATCAAGAACTGCGAAGGCCCCGGATGCGCGGGGCTCCATCTCGACACCAGCCGCGGAGCCAACCGCCGTTGGTGCTCCATGAACACCTGCGGCAACAAGGTCAAGAAGTCACGACTCGTGCCACGAGCTGACCCGACAACGCCGCGATCAGAGCCGGCCGTCAACAACGTCATGACCCGCGACAGGTAGCCCCGGCTGTCACATGCCAAGCAGACCGGCGACGGTTCCCGCCGAGGTCAGCACGGTGGTCAGGGAGGCCGCGTCGGCGAGGAGTTCGCGCAGGCGCCGCAGGCGGCTGTCGCCCGCGCTCCCGGTGCGGGTGATCTCGTCCTCGGCGTCGGCCAGGGCCCCGTCGAGCTCCGCGGTCTGTTCGGTCGCCCGCGTCCTGGACAGGTCGGCTCTCAGCTCCCGGAGGGCGGCGAGCAGCCGTTCGGTGCCGTCGTCGTACGACGGAGCGGTCCCGTGGTAGCTCCTGGCGTCCGCGTGGCTGCCGATGGCGAACGTGCTGCCGGACACATCGCCGATGCGGACGTGGGGCTGAGGCTCTTCACTGGTCATTTCGGACGGGTCCTCCCTGCGGCGGTGTCTGCCCGCCGTTCGTCGTGGCGGCTCGCGTGGCCGTGGTGGCGGCTCGCGTGGCGGTGGCCCGGGCGTGGTTGCCGATGGCGAACGTGCTGCCGTCCACCGACTCGATGTTGACGCCGCCGTTGCTGATGTGGACGACCTTCTGGATGAACTCGTCCGTCTGGTAACCGGCTTCCGCGAGCGCTCCCTTCACGCCGTACGCGATGCGGTCCTGCACGCTCCTCAGGTAGCGGTCGACATCCATGGACTGGAAGAGCGAACCGCCCGGCTCCGCGGCGAGTTCGCGTACCGAGACTGCCGGGCCTTCGGGCGGCCCACCGCCGAAATCACCGATGAGCCGGCTCCAGCCACGGGCGGCGCGACGGGTGAGCGTGGCGAGGGCCTGTCCGGGCGCGCCGGCCGTGCGGGTGAGGATGTGGACCGCCTTGCCGAAGGCGTTCAGGTCGGCGAACCTGTAGGCCTGGTGATCGGCGTCCTTGAAGTCCGCACGCACGGGGAACAGAACATGCGGGGCCACCTCCAGCATCAGCATCCGGCCTTGTGTGTGGACACGTACGAAGACCGTCACGACCAGTTCCTCCTCCCAGCCGCCCACCCTGATCCGCAGGAAGTGCCGGCGCTTCTCGCCGCCCTCCTCGATCGCATGCGTTCGGTGCAGATTGAACGAGTACTGGTCGTACGGCGCGTCCTCACGGCGCGGCAGGCCGTCCGCCGGAAGGAACACGCACTCGTCGATCTGCAGCTGGCGCAGCCGGTCCCTTACGACCCGGCCCCCCCGCTCGGACGACTCGGGCACTTCGCGCAACTGCTCGAGGAACGGACGTATCGCGGCAAGGACCGTACCGTTCCCGATCGGCTGCCTCTCCTTCGCCGGATCCGGCCGCAGCTCGACCGCGAGGACCCAGGTGTCGTGCGCGGTGCCGGCACCACAGAACGGATGCGCCTCGTCGTACATGATCAGGGGGGCGTGCTGCTCAAGCCGGATGCGGTACTTGAGCAACTGCAACCGGCGATCGCCGATCCGCTCGGCCGGGTCGTTGGCCGCGTCCGGGAAGTGCCGCGGGGACAGCTCGCCCCGCAGCACGCGGGTGAAATGCACCTGCTGCCCGGCGACACACCCCGCCATCGCGAGCAGAGTGGCCAGCGCGAGCCACGCCTCCGGCGCGCTGACTCCGCTCTCCGGCAGCAGGAACTTCAAGATCTTGGGCAGGGAGTCACGTACAGAAGCCAACATGCCGCCGAACGCGCTGCCTTCGTCGGCCCCTCCGAAGCCGATGACCAGACTCGTGATCACGAGGTAGGCGAGGAGAAGTCGCCCGAACCAGCGGAGCAAGAAGGAGGGCAGGCGACGACGCCCCGGTGGGTCCGCGGAAGCGCCCCGTATTCGGCGTCCGAGAGTCAGCAGCAGTCCGGGGATCACCAGGATCAGCAACCACGAACCGGACGCCACAGCTCCGACCGCCAGCAGCCCCAGCACACTCCAGGCCCAGGCCAGCTCGACCTGACGGGCACGCAGGGCGTGGGCGAGGACCCGGGCGGCATCGAACCCGAGGGAAGGCGCCGCGACCCGATGGTCCATGAGGTACAGCTCGTCGATGACTCGGTCCCTGTACTCCGCCTCCAGATACGTCCCCGCGCAGAGCAGGCGGGTGGCCTCACTCGCGTACGGGGCGACGACCTGTGGCGGTGGAGTGGTCGGCGGGGGCGGCGGCGGTACGTGGGCGGTACTCATGACGTTCCTCCACGCTCAGGTTCGCCTCGGCCGCGGGGGAATCGGCGTGACGAGGCTCATGTGGAGGGCACAGCATAGGGTGACGGACGGACAGGGCCCGCCGAACCGCGCCGTACCAGCCAACTGCCCTACAACCGGCGGTTGTTGTATCGCGACGGATTTCAGCCCGCAAGTCGCTGCGCCGGCCGTGCTGCTGCTGTACGAGTTCTCCGCAGCGGCTGCGCTGTGCCGCGCCGGCGTTCACCGCGCGCAGGCTCCGCCGGGGCCGCGTGTCGGCGGGGGGTGTGTGGCGGGGTTCGGTCTCGCGTACCCCGCCCATCGCGGACCGCACGTGTCCGCAAGCCCCGCTGGCGTGCATCCATGACCAAGACGACCAGGGCCCTGAGAGGCACCGGCCCCGTGCTGGGGACGCACGCGCTCAACCGTGCCACGCTCGATCGGCAGCTCCTTCCGCGCCGCTCCCGCGATCTCTCCGTCAAGGACGCCGTCGCCCATGTCGTCGGCCTGCAGGCGCAGAACGTCAAACCGCCCTACTACGCCCTCGCCGCGCGCCTGGAGGACTTCGAACCGGCCGGGCTCTCCGCGCTGCTCGAAGCCCGCGAACTGGTCCGTATGGTCACGATGCGCTCCACCATCCATCTCCACACCGCCGACGACGCCCGGACGCTGCGGCCCTTCGTGCAGGACGCGCTCGAACGCGAGCTGGGAGTGTTCCGCGACGGCCTCGTCGGCGTCGACCTCCGGGAACTCGCCCGGATAGGCCGCGAGGCCGTCGAGGCGGAGCCCCGCACGATGAGACAGCTCCGCGAGGTGCTGCTCGTCCGGTGGCCCGGTGCCGACCCGCAGTCGCTCGCGATCGCCGTCCGCTGCGTGCTGCCGCTCGTCCAGGTGACCCCGCGCGGCCTGTGGCGACGCGGCGGACAGGTCGCGCTCACCACCGTCGAGCAGTGGCTGGGCGCGGCGACACCGCCGAGCCGCCGCCCGTACCGGCGTCCGCGCGAACGGCCGTGCGAACGCTGACGCCCACGCCCGACGCGCGCGGCGACACCGCCGAGCCGCCTTCCGAGTCGCCGTCCGAGCCACCGCCCTTGTCGGCGTCCGCGCGAACGGCCGTGCCCACGCCCGCGCCCGACGCCGCCGTCCTGCGCTATCTCGCCGCCTTCGGGCCCGCCTCCGTCAAGGACATGCGGACCTGGGCGCGGCTCACCCGGATGCGGGAGGTCTTCGAGCGGCTGCGTCCCCGGCTGCGGACGTTCCGCGACGGGAACGGCGTCGAACTGTTCGACCTGCCCGACGCGCCGCGCCCCGACGCGGACACCCCGGCTCCGCCCCGCTTCCTCCCCGAGTACGACAACCTTCTGCTCTCGCACGCGGACCGGTCCCGTGTCGTGCCCGTCGCCTACAAGGGGCGTACGTGGAAGGGGAATTACGCCTACTGCGTCTTCCTCCTGGACGGGTTCCTCGCCGGTGTGTGGCGGTTGGAGGAGGGCGGCGGGGGCGGCGGGGCCGTACTCACCATCGAGCCGTTCGGGAAGCCTGGCCGTGCCGAGCGGGAGGAGCTGACGCGGGAGGCCGCGGATGCTCACGCGGATCGCCGAGACCTCGTCCTCGTACGACATTCGCTTCGGCCCCGTCGTCGACGTCTGGCCCCGCGCCGGCGCGTGACGCCACGGCGTGGCAGGGGTAGAGAGACCCGCATCGCGAACTACAACCGTGGTTCCAGATGTCAGGAGAGAGAGCGATGCGGACACCGATGACCGTCACGGACTTCCTCGACCGGGCGGAGCTGGGTTTCGCTTCCAGCCCCGGCGTGATCGACGAGCCGCTCCAACCCGCTCCCGTCGTTCCCGAGTCGACGTACGGGCGTCTCGGCGAGCGGGTCCGGGCCTGGCAGGCCGGGCTCGACGCGCTGGGGGTCGGGGAGGGGGAGCGCGTGGCGGTGGTCAGCCATAATTCCGCCCGGCTCCTGGAGCTGCTGTTCGCTGTGCCGATGAGCGGCCGGATCTGTGTGCCCGTCAACTTCCGGCTCAAGCCGGAGGAGGTCGAGTACGTCGTACGGCAGAGCGGCGCCTCCGTCCTGCTCGTGGACCCGGAACTGGACGACGCGCTGTCGGGCGTCAAGGCACGTCACCGCTTCGTGCTCGGCGAGCGGACCGACGCCGAGCTGATGCGCTTCGGCGTCGAACCACGCCCCTGGGCGAACCCCGACGAGGACGCCACCGCCACCATCAACTACACGTCCGGGACCACCGCTCGCCCCAAGGGGGTTCAGCTGACCCACCGCAACATCTGGGTCAACGGGCTGACCTTCGGTCTCCACACCCGTGTGTGGGAGCGGGACGTCTACATGCACACGCTGCCGATGTTCCACTGCAACGGCTGGGGCATGCCGTTCGTGATGGCCGGGCTTGGTGTGAAGCAGGTGGTGCTGCGCAAGGTCGACGGCGCGGAGATCCTGCGCCGGGTGGAGGAGCACGGCGTCACGCTCATGTGTGGCGCGCCCGCCGTGTGGAACGCGGTGCTGGACGCGGCGGCGGCCTGGCGCGGTGAGGTGCCGGGCCGCGACCGGGTGCGGATCGTCTGCGCCGGCGCCCCGCCGCCGAGCAGGATGATCCAGCGCGTGGAGGCGGAGCTGGGCTGGGAGTTCACCCAGATCTACGGGCTCACCGAGACGTCCCCGCTGCTCACCTTCAACCGCGCCGCGCCCGCCGACGTGGCGCTGCCCGCCGAGGAGCGGGCCCGCAAGCTCTCCCGCGCCGGGCTGCCCGCGCTCGGGGTCAAGCTGAAGGTCTCCGACGCGGGCGAGGTACTGGCCCGCTCCAACGTCGTACTCGAAAGCTACTGGGAGAAGCCGCAGGAGACGGAGGCGGCGCTGGAGGACGGCTGGTTCCACACCGGCGACGGCGGCACCTTCGACGAGGCCGACGGCCATCTGACCATCTCCGACCGGAAGAAGGACGTGATCATCACGGGCGGTGAGAACGTCTCGTCGATCGAGGTGGAGGACACCGTCTTCAGCCATCCGGCGGTCGCCGAGGTCGCCGTCATCGGGGTGCCGGACGAGAAGTGGGGCGAGACGATCAAGGCCCTGGTGGTCCTCGCGGAGGGGGCGACGGCGCGGGAGGCGGACATCATCGCCCACTGCAAGCAGCGGATGGCCGGGTACAAGGCGCCGACGAGCGTCGAGTTCCGCGACGCCATCCCGCGCACCGCCACGGGCAAGGTGCAGAAGTTCAAGTTGCGGGAGCCGTACTGGGCGGGGCGCGACCGGGGCGTGAACTGACGACGCCTCCCATGCCTCCAATCCAATGCCGCCAATGCCGCCAATGCCGCCAACGCCGCCAACGCCGCCAACGCCTCCAATAAACCTGCACATCGAATACGCAGTCCGGTCACGCCATTCGGCACACACTCCGCGTGAATTCCCGTGCAACGGCCACGGAACGTGCTCCTCGACGCGAAAGTGTCCGATTTGTTGAAGGGAGTAACGTCGCGCCCCTGATTTCCTTCTGTGAATGTTGTGAAGGAGCTGCCGTCGCGCGGTGAAACCGCCTGCACGCAGCGGTGATTCGATGCCGCAACGGTGCCCGACCGGCGCTTCGTCGATTGGATGTACGAGCTGCGAACGTGCTTTGATCCTGGCCGACGCGGAATTCACGCATCAGGTTCCGTCGGGTTCCATCGCGTTCCGTCGTGTTCCGTCGTGTTCCGTTCGTGTTCCGCCGTGTTGAAAACACCTTTGCGACATTCATGAGAAGGGCAGCTCACACATGAACAACACCCCCCAGGTCGAGACCCTCGAAATCTCCGACGCCGACCTCGACAACGTCTCCGGCGGCCTCGTCGGCCAGGTCACGGGCAACGTCACCAGCACCGTTGACTCCATCGGCCCGGTCTCCGGCGTCGTGGCCGGCGTCGTCGGCACCGCCGAGAGCGCCACCGGCGTGAACACCGGCGTCGTCACGGGCCTGGCCTCGGGCCTGACCGCCGGTCTCTGAGCCTCAGCTCACCGAGACGCATGATCCGTGAGCCCCGGAACCACTGGTTCCGGGGCTCACGGACGCCACCGGCAAAGCCACAGGCCCAGGCCCAGTAAGGAAAGCCCGTGCAGTTCCGCCAACAGGCCCTGTCCAAGCTGCAGTCGCCCGAGGAACTCGACCTGCCGGTGCGCTACGCCCGCCCCCAGGGCCTCCTCGTCCTCGCCGTCACCCTCGTCGTCATGGCCGCCGCGGGCATCTGGGCCGTGACCGGCTCGGTCTCCTCGACGCTCCGCGCGCCCGGCATCCTCACGCATGGCCAGGGCAGTTACGTCCTCCAGAGCCCCGTCACCGGACAGGTGACCGGCGTCCTCGCCGAGGAGGGCGAGCGCCTCACCGCGGGCGCGCCCGTGCTCGAAGTCCGTACGGAGCGGGGCGGCAAGGTCGTACGCGCGATCGCCGCCGGCCGCGTGACCAGCCTCGTCGCCAGGATCGGCGCCGTCGTCACCACCGGCGCCGACGTCGCGACCCTGGAGCGCGTGGCGGGCACCGACGACCCGCTCCTCGCGATGCTCTACGTACCCGCCGACAGCGCGGCCACCGTCCCCGTCGGCGCCTCGGTGGACCTCACCGTCCAGTCCGTGCCCACGCGGGAGTACGGGACGCTGCGCGGCCGCGTGAAGGCGATCGGGCGGGCCGCGCAGACCCGGCAGAAGATCACGGGCTTCCTGGGCGACAAGGAACTGGCCGGACGGTTCACGGAGGACGGACCGCCCGTCGCCGTCCTCGTACGACTCGAAAAGTCCTCCGCCACCAAGTCCGGTTACGCGTGGTCGACCGCCGGAGGCCCGCCCTTCGCGCTCGACTCCATGACCCCGGCCACCGGCGCCTTCCACCTCGCCGAGCAGCGCCCGATCGATTGGCTGCTTCCGTGACCGCACCACACCCGAACCCGCGTCCGAACCCCTCCCCGGCGCACCAGAACCAGCTGCCACCCCCCGGCGGCCGTCGCAGGCACCGCCCCGAACCCCCACAGCGCGGCCGCCGCCGTCAGGCGCGGCGTCCCGCGCCGAAGAGCAAGCGGCAAAGGGCCGTCCGTACGCCCACCGTTCTGCAGATGGAGGCCGTGGAGTGCGGCGCCGCCGCCCTCGCCATGGTCCTCGCCCACCACGGACGGCACGTCCCACTGGAGGAGCTGCGCATCGCGTGCGGCGTCTCCCGTGACGGTTCGCGGGCCAGCAACGTCCTGAAGGCGGCGAGGAGTTACGGCCTGACGGCCAAGGGCATGCAGATGGAGCCTGCCGCGCTCGCCGAGGTCGAGGCGCCCGCGATCCTCTTCTGGGAGTTCAACCACTACGTCGTCTACGACGGCGCGGGGCGCCGCCTCGGCCGCCGGGGCGTGTACATCAACGACCCGGACAAGGGTCGCCGCTTCGTGCACTCGGAGGACTTCGACACCAGCTTCACCGGGGTCGTCCTGGTCCTCGAACCGGGGGAGGACTTCCGCCCCGGAGGCCGCAAGCCCGGCGTCCTCACAGCCCTCCCCGCGCGGCTGCGCGGCACCACGGGCACGATGCTCGCGGCCCTGCTGGCCAGTCTGCTGCTCGTCGCGGTCGGCGCGGCGCTGCCCGCGCTCAGCCGGACGTACATCGACCTGTTCCTGATCGGCCATCAGGCCTCCCTGCTCGGCGCGCTGTTCGCCTCGATGGGTGCGATGGTCGCGCTCACCGTCGTGCTGACCTGGCTGCAACAGGCCAACCTGCTGCGCGGCCGCATCATCTCCTCCACCCTCGGCAGCGCCCGCTTCCTGCGCCATCTGCTGCGCCTGCCCGTCACGTTCTACGCCCAGCGCAGCCCCGCCGACCTCGTGCAGCGCCTCGCGTCCAACGACGCCGTCGCCGAGACCCTGGCCCGCGACCTCACGGCCGCCGGGGTCGACGGCGTCGTCGTCCTCCTCTACGCGGCCCTGCTGTGGACGTACGATCCGCAGCTCACCCTCGTCGGCGTCGGCATCGCCCTGCTCAACATCGTGGCGATGCGCGTCGTCATCCGGCTGCGCGCCACCGGCACCCAGAAGCTGCGCGCCGACAGCGCCAGGCTCACCAACACCTCGTACACCGGCCTGCAGTTGATCGAGACCATGAAGGCCACCGGTGGCGAGAGCGGCTACTTCCGGCGCTGGGCGGGCCAGCACGCCACCACCCTGGAGGAGCAGCAGCGCCTCGGGGTGCCGAGCGCCTGGCTCGGTGTCGTCGCGCCGACGCTGGCGACCCTCAACAGCGCGCTGATCCTGTGGATCGGCGGCCTGCGCGCCGTCGAGGGGCATCTGTCGATCGGGCTGCTCGTCGCCTTCCAGGCCCTCGTCACCCGCTTCACCGCGCCGATCACCCGCCTGAACGGCGTCGCGGGCCGCATCCAGGACTTCGCCGCCGACGTCGCCCGCCTCAAGGACGTGGAGAACTTCCCCGTCGACACGCTCTACTCACGCCCCGAACCGGCCGCCGGCACCCGCCGCCTCAAGGGCCACGTCACCCTCGACGACATCACCTTCGGCTACAGCCCCCTCGACAAGCCGCTCCTGACCGGCTTCTCCCTGTCGGTCGGGCCGGGACAGCAGGTCGCGCTCGTCGGCGGGTCCGGCAGCGGGAAGTCGACCGTCTCCCGGCTGATCTCGGGCCTCTACAGCCCGTGGGAGGGCACGATCCGCATCGACGGGCAGCGTCTGGAGGACATCCCGCGCGGCGCGCTCGCCGCCTCCGTCTCCTTCGTCGACCAGGACGTCTTCCTCTTCGAGGGCACGATCCGTGACAACGTCGCCCTGTGGGACCCCTCCATCCCGGACGACGCCGTCACCGCCGCCCTCAAGGACGCCTGTCTGTACGAGGTCGTCGCCCGCAGGCCCGGCGGCATCCACGGCCGCGTCGAGCAGGACGGGCGCAACTTCTCCGGCGGGCAGCGCCAGCGCCTGGAGATCGCGCGGGCCCTCGTCCGCCGCCCCAGCGTCCTCGTGCTCGACGAGGTGACCAGCGCCCTGGACGCCGGGACCGAGCAGGTCATCATCGACAATCTGCGCCGCCGCGGCTGTGCCTGTGTCGTCATCGCCCACCGCCTGAGCACCGTGCGCGACAGCGACGAGATCGTCGTACTCGACCACGGCCGGATCGTGGAACGCGGACGCCACGAGCACCTCGTCGCCGCCGGCGGTCCCTACGCCGACCTGGTCAAGGAGCACTGAGGTGACCCAGGAGCAGTACGTCCCCGCGCACGACACGGTCGCCGCCGCCTTCGGCGCGCTCGGCACACCGGCCGACTGCACCGGCCTGCGCAGCGTGCACCTGGAGGGCCCGCAGGTGCTGTGGCTCGTCGTGGCCGGCGCCCTCGACCTGTTCGCGGTCGACGCCGCGCAGCAGGGCCACTGGCACTACCTCGGCCGCCTCGAACCGGGCACCCTGCTCCTCGGCCCCGTCGAAGGCCCCCAGCACACCCTCGTCGGACGCCCCCTCCAGGGCTGCGAGCTGCGCCGCGTCCCGCTGCGCGAGCTGTACCGCCCCGACTACGGCGACACATGGTCGTACGAGCAGCAGTACCCCACGCCGTACGACATGGGGTACGACACGCAGGACGCGGCCCTGAGCCTTCTGGAGCACGCCTTCGCGCTCGGTATCGGACGCGGTCACCAGGTGCTGTTCGAGGCGCCGCTCGACAGCCGCACCATGGGCGACGACGTGGTGACCGACGACGACATCCTCTGGATGCCGGTCGCGCCGGGCAGCGTGCAGTACGGGGCCGCCTACAGCGCGGAGGCCGCGGGCGATCTGCTCGTGGACGCCGCGATGTGGCAGCGCATGGTCAACCAGCAGCACCGGCTGCTCTCGACTCTCGACCGGTGGATCGAACGTCTGGAGCGCGCCCACGAGGACCGCACGGCGGCCGGCATCAAGGCGGGCGAGAACGTCCGCGAGCAGGCCGACCGCGCTCTGATCGCCTCCATCGGCCGTACACGGGGGGATGGTTCGCGCCGTATCGATTCCCGGAGCGGTGCCGACGCCACGTACGCGGCCTGCCGACTGGTCGCCGACGCGGCGGGCATCACGCTGTCCGGTGCGACGGAAGGCGGCACGAGGAGCGGCGCGAGGAGTGACATGGGCGGTGGCCCAGGGAGCGGCGTGGTGAGCGACCGGATCGATCCGGTGGAGCGGATCGCGGTGGCTTCGCGCATCCGTACCCGCGCCGTCCGGCTCGACGGCCGCTGGTGGCGCGAGAACACGGGCCCGCTGGTGGGGCACCGCGCCGCGAGCGGCACACCGGTCGCGCTGCTGTGGCGGCGCGGCGGCTACGAGTCGGTGCACCCCACGTCCGGACGGCGCGTCCGCGTCGACAAGACCAACGCGGACGAGTTCGAGCCGCGGGCCGTCATGTTCTACCGTCCGCTCCCCGAGGGGAGGTTGACGCCTTGGCGGCTGTTCCGCTTCAGTCTGCGGGGCACCGGCGGCGACGTACGCAACCTCGTGCTCGCGGGCCTTATGACGGTCGTGATCGGCGCTCTCGTGCCGATCGCCACGGGACAGGTCCTCGGCGTGTACGTGCCGAACGCCGAGAAGAGCCTCATCGTCCAGGTGTCCCTGGCCGTCATGGTCACCAGCATCGTCTCCGCGGCGTTCATGCTGCTCCAGAACCTCACCATCCTGCGGATGGAGGGCCGTATGGAGAGCGCGCTCCAACCGGCCGTCTGGGACCGCCTGTTGGGGTTGCCCACCCGCTTCTTCGCCGCCCGCTCCACCGGCGAACTGGCGAGCGCGGCCATGGGAGTCAGCGCCATCCGCCGCGTCCTGTCGGGCATCGGCCCCGTCGCCCTCCAGTCGGGCACGGTCGGCGCCATGAACCTCGTCCTCCTGCTTCTCTACAGCGTGCCCCTGGCCCTCGCCGCGCTGGCGATGCTGGCCGTCATCGCCGCCGTGTTCCTCGCCCTCGGCCTGTGGGAACTGCGCTGGCAGCGGCGCCTGGTCGAGCTCGGCAACAAGCTCAACAACCAGGCGTTCCACACCCTGCGCGGCCTGCCCAAACTCCGCGTGGCCGGGGCGGAGAGCTTCGCGTACGCGGCATGGGCGGGGGAGTTCGCACGCAGCAGGGAGCTGCAGCGGCGGGCGGGCCGCATCAAGAACACCACGACGGTCCTGAACGCCATCTACCTGCCGCTCTGCACCCTCATCATGTTCGTCCTCCTCGCGGGCCCGGCCCGCGGCAGCCTGACCGCGGGCGAGTTCCTCACCTTCAGCACCGCCGTGACGATGCTCCTGACCTCCGTCACGCAGCTCACCGGCGCGCTGGTCTCGGCGGCCTCGGTGCTCCCGATGTTCGAGCAGATCAAGCCGGTCCTGGACGAGGCGCCGGAGGTGCGCGCCGGGAGCACACAGCCGGGCGAGCTCCAGGGCGGTATCGAGGCGCGCGGCCTGTCCTTCCGCTACACGGACGACGGCCCGCTGGTCCTGGACGACGTGTCCCTCTCGGTCCGCCCCGGCGAGTTCGTGGCCGTCGTCGGCCCGAGCGGCTGCGGCAAGTCGACGCTGCTCCGCCTCCTGATCGGCTTCGACGAACCGGTCTCGGGCAGCGTGCTCTACGACGGTCAGGACCTCTCCGCCCTCGACCAGGCGGCCGTACGCCGCCAGTGCGGGGTGGTCCTGCAGAACGCCCAGCCGCTCACCGGCTCCATCCTGGAGTGCATCTGCGGCGCCGAGTCGTTCACGCAGGAGGAGGCGTGGGAGGCGGCGGCGATGGCGGGCCTCGCCGAGGACATCAAGCGCATGCCGATGGGCCTGCACACGATGATCTCCGGTGGCGGAGCGGTCTCCGGCGGGCAGCGCCAGCGCCTGATGATCGCCCAGGCCCTGATCCTCCGCCCCCGCGTCCTCTTCTTCGACGAGGCGACGAGCGCCCTGGACAACGAGACGCAGCGCACGGTCATCGACAGCACCCGCGCCCTCAACGCCACCCGCGTCGTGATCGCCCACCGCCTCTCCACCGTCATGGACGCGGACCGGGTCGTCGTCATGTCGGAGGGCCGGATCGTCGAACAGGGCCCGCCCGGTCAGCTGTTGGCGGACGTGGGCGGGCATCTGCGTGAACTGGTGCGCCGGCAGATGCGGTGAGGTGAGGCGAGGCGGCCGGGCCGGGGTTCAGTCGTCGTAGTGGAGCGTGCCGTCCTCGTCCATGGTGGGATGCATCTTCATGGGGCCGTACGAGTCCAGGTCCGAGGGGCGGGGCCGCTCCGGGCCGTCGGGGCCGACGCGGACCAGCCGTTCGGTGCGGCAGATCCTGTACAGGCTGTCACCCACGCGGACTTCGTTGGCGTGGCGGGCGGCCTTGAACTTCTCGGCGGCCCGCGCGTGCGCGGCCTTCTCCCGCTCGTCGAATTCGTAGAGCAGCGGCCAGGATTCCGTCATGCCGTCGTACAGCACCTGACGGGCGTCGTGCGGGGTGGGCATCAGGGTGGTCCGCGGCTTCCACCCCTTCGCGCCGCGCTCGGCCACGCCGAAGCCGACGGGCAGCAGGACGATGCCGGGATGGGTGGTGACGGCGCGCTCGGAGTCGGCTCGTACGTCGGCGGGGAACCGCGACCCGGTGTACGCGAACTCCCGCAGTCCCATCTTCAGGGCACTCGACATCAGGCCGGCCCGGTCGGCGTCGGGGTCCAGGACGAAACCGAGGTCCGGGGACGGGCGGTCGGGCCGTCGGGCCCACGACCGGTCGGCCGGTTCCCGGTCCGTCGCCCGGGGCGGCTCCAGGCCGTCGGGGCCGGTACGCGCGAACTCGTCGCCCCGCACCACGCGGTAGCGCACGCCCAGGACCTCCAGCTCGTCGACCGGCTCCTGTTCGAGGATCGCGACCGCCGCCAGCAGATCGCGGCGCACGGCGGGGTCGTCGGTGTCGTCCTTGGCCTTGAACCACAGCAGCGAGTTCAGCGCGTCCCGCGCCTGTTGGGCCATGCCGTCCACGACCGGCTTCAGCAGCCGCCATTGCGGCCCGGCGGCGGGATCCTGTATGGCGAGCCCGAAGACGGGTCCTCGCACGGCGAGATTCGGATAGCGGTACGACGCCTCGACGGCGTCGGCCTCGGTCACCATCTCGGCGGGATCGTCGCGGCGCAACAAGCCGGCGTGAAGCTGATTGAGTTGTCGCTTCCAGTCATCACCCATGCGCACATTGTGATGGGCGCGAGGGGGAGGGTGGGCCTGAATGCTTCAACTCGATTGCTTCGAGTGAGTGCCTGTTGAGCGGCGTGTTGAGTGCCATGCTGAGTGGCATGCTGCCTGAAATCGAACGGCCCGGCTTGGGCGGGGAGTACCGGCCCGGCTCGGGCGGGGAGTACCGCGAGGAGGACGTCCGGTGAGTGAACTCTCGTACGCGCACGGGACCAGCGGCACGCCCCTGCTCGGTGACACCATCGGCCGGAACCTCGACCGGGCCGTCGCGGCCTGGCCCGACCACGACGCCCTTGTGGACGTCGCCGCGGGTGCCCGCTGGACGTACGCCGCATTCGGCGCCGCCGTCGAGCGGTTGGCGCGCGGCTTCATGGGCGCGGGCGTCGCCAAGGGGGACCGGGTCGGGATCTGGGCGGTGAACTGTGCCGAGTGGGTGCTCGTGCAGTACGCCACCGCGCGCATCGGCGCGATCATGGTGAACGTCAACCCGGCCTATAGAGCGCATGAGTTGGAGTTCGTACTGAAACAGGCGGGGGTCTCCGTCCTGGTCGCCTCGCAGGCCCACAAGAGCAGCGACTACCGCGCGCTCGTCGACGAGGTGCGGCCCCGCTGCCCCGAACTGCGCGCCGTCCACTACATCGGGGACGGAACGTGGGACGCGCTGCTCGACGTGGCCGCATCGGTGAGCCCGGAGGAACTGCTCTGTCGCGAGGCGGAGTTGAACTGCGACGACCCGGTGAATATCCAGTACACCTCGGGCACCACCGGCTTCCCCAAGGGGGCCACGCTCTCCCACCACAACATCCTCAACAACGGCTACTGGGTGGGCCGTACGGTCGGCTACACCGAACACGACCGGGTCTGCCTGCCCGTTCCCTTCTACCACTGCTTCGGCATGGTCATGGGAAACCTCGGCATCACCTCGCACGGCGCGTGCATCGTCATCCCCGCGCCGTCCTTCGACCCCGCCGCCACGCTGCACGCCGTCGAGCGCGAGCGGTGCACGTCGCTGTACGGGGTGCCGACGATGTTCATCGCGGAGCTGAACCTCCCCGACTTCCCGACGTACGACCTGAGTTCGCTGCGCACCGGCATCATGGCGGGCTCGCCCTGCCCCGTCGAGGTGATGAAGCGGGTGGTCGCCGAGATGCACATGGAGGAGGTCTCCATCTGCTACGGCATGACGGAGACGTCGCCCGTCTCCACGCAGACGCGCCGCGACGACGACCTGGAGCGGCGCACGGGCACGGTGGGCCGCGTCCTGCCGCACATCGAGGTGAAAGTCGTCGACCCGGCGACCGGCGTGACCCTGCCGCGCGGCGCCTCCGGCGAGCTGTGCACGCGCGGCTACAGCGTGATGCTCGGCTACTGGGACGAGCCCGAGCGGACCGCCGAGGTCATCGACTCCGGGCGCTGGATGCACACGGGGGACCTGGCGGTCATGCGGGAGGACGGCTACGTCCGGATCGTCGGCCGCATCAAGGACATGATCATCAGGGGCGGCGAGAACATCTACCCCCGCGAGATCGAGGAGTTCCTGTACGGCCATCCGAAGATCGCCGACGTGCAGGTGGTGGGGGTCCCTGATGAACGGTACGGGGAGGTTCCGATCGCGTGCGTGATCCTGCGGGGGCGTGACGACGATCTGACGCTGGAGGAGCTACAGGCCTACTGCGAGGGGCAGTTGGCCCACTACAAGGTGCCGGCCGCGCTGCGGATCCTGGAGTCGTTTCCGATGACGGTCTCGGGCAAGGTACGGAAGGTGGAGCTCAGGGAGCGGTACGGGGAGTGACGTCCGGCGCCGTGACGTCCGGCGTCAGGGGGCGGCGCATGCAGAGGCGGGGCCACCGGTCGAGGCCGAGCGCCGCCTCGTGCGCGCGGATCTTCCTCAGGGCCGGGGTGAGTTGGGCCTCCGCGAGCGGGTGGAAGCCGATGCGGGCGTAGTACGGGGCGTTCCAGGGGACGTCGGTGAACGTCGTCAGCGTGAGCGCGGTCCGGCCTTCGGCGCGTGCCAGGCGGGCTGCGTGCTCGATCAGGGCGCGGCCGATGCGGTGGCGGGCGGCGCGGGGATGCACGGAGACTTGCTCGATGTGCTGGCAGGTCTCGTCTGTGCCCGCGTCTGTGCCCGTGCCCATGCCCGCGTCTGTGCCCATGCCCGCGTCTGTGCCTGTGCCCGCGTCTGTGCCCGCGCCTGCGTCCGTCGCCTCGCGGAGGGGCTCGCTGAGCAGATACGCGACGGGGGTGCCGTCCTCACCCACGGCGACCCACGCCCGCCCCGCCCGGCGGAAACGGTCCAACTCCGGGATGGCGGGCGGCTCATCATCCGCGATGGCAACCATACCGAGGCCACGGAAGGCTTCGCCCGCGGCGCGTTCGATGTCCTGGAGGAGGGGGAGTTCGGAGGCGGTGGCGGGGCGGATCAGCATGGGACGAGTATGCCCCGTCGCCGTCAGGACGGGCGGCGCCAAGCGTGCGCGCTCCGGCCAAAACCGGTTGTGCCGCGGCGGATCGCACGGGGATCGTGTGCCGGTGATCGAGAAAGCGACCGGCCGCGGCGTGCGGCCCGCGGAGACGGGGCCGACCGCCGAGATTCCTTCCGCGCCGCCCGCTCTGGGGCGCGGCATGGTTCTGCTGCTAGCCGTCGTGTGTGGGGTAGCTGTCGGGAACGTGTACTTTCCGCAGGCTGTCAGCCCGTTGGTCGGTGAGGGGCTGCATGTATCGGCCGATACCGCCGCCCTGGTGGTGACGGCGACCCAGTTCGGTTACGCGGGCGGGATCTTTCTCCTCGTACCGCTCGGTGACCGTATCCCCTACCGGCGGCTCATCGTCGCGCTGCTCTCGTCGGCCGGGCTCGGGCTGCTCGGTGCGGGGCTCGCGCCAGGCCTGGTGCCGCTCGTCGTCGCGAGCGGTCTCGTCGGCGTCACCACAGTGATCGCGCCGATCATCGCGCCCATGGCGGCGGGGCTCGTCCCCGACGACCGGCGCGGCGCCGTCACCGGCACCCTGCTGAGCGGCTCGATCGGCGGCATGCTGCTGTCCCGCGCCTTCGGCGGAAGCCTCGGGGAGTGGCTGGGCTGGCGTGCCCCGTATCTGACGACGGCGGCCATCGCGCTGCTCATCGCGCTCGTCCTCTCCCGCGCCCTGCCGAAGACGACCGCCCCCTCCCGGCAGAGCTACCCCGCGCTGCTCGGCGAGTCGCTCGGACTGCTCCGCACCGAGCCGGAGCTGCGGCGCTCCGGTTTCTACCAGGCGATGCTCTTCGGCGGGTTCTCCGCGCTGTGGACCGGCGTCGCGCTGCTGCTGACGGGCCCCACGTACGGGCTGGGCGCCTCCGCGGTCGGCCTGCTCGCCCTCGTCAACGCCGGGACCATGATCTGTACGCCGGTAGCGGGACGCCAGGTGGACCGGCGGGGGTCCGACGCGGTCAACCTCGTATGCATCGTCGCCGTCCTGGTGGCCGCTGGGCTGCTTGTTCTCGGTGACCTCGGTGGGGCGGCGGGGCTCATCGCGCTCGCCGTGGGGTCACTGGTGCTCGACGTCGCGATGCAGTCGGGCATGGTCGCCAACCAGGTGCGGATCTTCGCGCTGAGCGACGAGGCGCGCTCCCGGCTCAACACGGCGTACATGACGTGCGCCTACCTCGGCGGAAGCGTCGGCTCCTGGCTCGGGGCGCGCGCCTACGGCGCCTTCGGCTGGCCGGGAGTCTGCGGGCTCGTGGCGGTGCTGGCCGCGCTGGCCCTCGTACGTCATCTGCTGCACCGGAGATCTGTCAGCGCACTCCGCGCGGGCGGAACTGGATGCTGATGCGTCCCCCGGTGGCCCGGGTCGACTTGGGGACGGCGTGCTCCCAGGTGCGCTGGCAGGAGCCGCCCATCACGATCAGGTCGCCGTGCCCGAGCGGGTGGCGGACCACCTCACCGCCGCGGCGCGGGCGCAGCAGCAGGTCGCGAGGTGCTCCTACGGAGAGGATGGCGACCATCGTGTCCTCGCGGTCGCCCCGGCCGATGCGGTCGCCGTGCCACGCCACGCTGTCGCGCCCGTCGCGGTAGTGACACAGGCCGGCCGTCGTGAACTCCTCGCCGAGTTCGGCGGCGTAATACGCGGAGAGCGCGCGGCGTGCCTCGTCGAGCACGGGGTGCGGCAGGGGGTCACCGGAGCGGTAGAAGGCGAGCAGGCGCGGTACGTCCACGACCCTCTCGTACATCTGCCGGCGCTCGGCCTGCCACGGGACGTCCGTGGCGAGGTGTTCGAACAGGGCGTCGGCACCGGTGAGCCAGCCCGGCAGCAGGTCGATCCACGCTCCGTCGCCGAGGACTGTCCTGCGGATTCCGTCCAGGGAGCGCAGGTGTGTGTCGTCGCTCTGGTCGAAGAGTGAGCCTTGGAGCTGGTGCCGTGCCATGCGACCCAGCGTACTCCCCTTAATCGAACATGCGTACGTAGTGCGGTCCGCGGCCCGCCTCAGGCGCCGGTCGCGACGAGTTCTTCCGCCGCGCCGTTGACCGGCTGGGGCGTGCCGGTGGCGTCCATGGTGAACAGCGGCATGCCGAGCGAGTCCGCGCGGGCGCGGGCCTGGTCCGTGTACCCGGCGAGGGAGAAGAAGGCGCAGCTGACGGGGGTTGTGTCGGTGGTGTCGGTGGTATCGGCGGTGCTGGTCATGGCCGTCAGCCACAGGCATTCGACGTCGCGCACGGTGGTGCGCCTCGCGCCCGGGTCGACCTGGGCGAGCATCCCGCACGCGGTGATCCGCGCCCCCGAGGGCGGGCGGCGGGCGGCGCTGCGGGTATTGCGGTACCCGAGCCACCGCAGATACAGCGCGGCCACGGTCACGGCGTCACGCCCATCCCGGATAGTCACCGGCCGAAAGGCGGGGCGGGGACGCGGCGCGGTACGGGACGGCGGGATGTGGGCAGGGGTGGGAGGGGCTTCGTCGGGTTGCGGGATGTGGGCGGGGGCAGGAGCGGCAGGAGCTTCGCCGGGCCGGCACTGCGGGGGAACCGGGGCGTCTCGCGCCGACCGCCCCTGCGACCCCGGCGCCGCCCCTCCCCGCACCCCGGGCGCCGCCCGTCCCCCAGGCCCCGGCGCCGTCACTCCCGGAACCACCGGTACACGCAGAACCGCCCCGCACTCGCAGTCCAGCTCAGGCCGCGGCCACTGGCCCTGTCGGCCGCAGGCCCCGCAACGGACCGCTACCCACTCCTCCGCCCAGCTCCGGTCGGCCACCGGAGTCGCCGGTCCGCCGGGGGTCACCGGCGGGGTGACGGCGGCGCCGCACACGCACGGAAGGGACGGCGCCGCGTACAAATGCTCGCGCCGACAACCCGGGCACCGCACCGGCACGCCAGCACCACCGCCACCGTCCACCATCGTCACCACCACCCACGTCCGCCACGTCTGCCACATCCGCATCTGCCTGTGCCTACGTCCATCCAAGGCGGCCCGCACCGCATCGCGCCGCCCCGCCGCGCGCTCCAGGGGCAGTCGTCATGCCATCCCCGCGCCGCCTCCCCGCCATACTCCACCCGACCGGCGCCCGGCGAAGGCAAGTTGGGGCAAAGCCGCGGGCCGGCCCCGCCCGGTCGCGGCCCGGATCGCGGATGTCTCTTGACGGTCTCCGGCACACCCGCTTACATTGCTTCCATATAGCAGAACATTCTTTCCATAATGCGGAAACAGAAGCTCACCGCGGGGCGCGACGGGAGCCGGATCCGCCAGCCGTATCCGGCAGCCGAAAAGCTGTCGAAGCTGTCGAAGCAGGAGAACCCCATGGCTCGTATGACCGCTGTCCGCGCGGCAGTTGAGATCCTCAAGCGCGAAGGTGTCGTCAACGCGTTCGGTGTGCCGGGCGCCGCGATCAACCCCTTCTACAAGGCGCTCAAGGAGGGCGGTGGCATCGACCACACCCTCGCGCGCCACGTCGAGGGCGCCTCGCACATGGCCGAGGGCTACACCCGGTCCAACCCGGGCAACATCGGCGTCTGCATCGGCACGTCGGGCCCCGCGGGCACCGACATGATCACCGGCCTGTACTCCGCCATCGGTGACTCCATCCCGATCCTCTGCATCACCGGCCAGGCGCCGACGCACCTCCTGCACAAGGAGGACTTCCAGGCGGTCGACATCGCGACGATCGCCAAGCCGGTGACCAAGATGGCCGTCACCGTCCTGGAGGCCGCGCAGGTCCCCGGCGTCTTCCAGCAGGCCTTCCACCTGATGCGCTCGGGCCGTCCGGGCCCGGTCCTCATCGACCTGCCCATCGACGTCCAGCAGACCGAGATCGAGTTCGACCCGGAGACGTACGAGCCGCTGGCCGTCTACAAGCCGGCCGCGACCCGCGCCCAGATCGAGAAGGCGATCACGTTCCTGGTCGAGTCGGAGCGCCCGCTGATCGTCGCGGGCGGCGGCATCATCAACGCCGACGCCTCCGACCTCCTCGTCGAGTTCGCCGAGATCACCAACACGCCGGTCGTGCCCACCCTGATGGGCTGGGGCACCATCCCCGACGACCACGACCTCAACGCCGGCATGGTCGGCCAGCAGACCGGCCACCGCTACGGCAACGCGACGTTCCTGGAGTCGGACTTCGTCCTCGGCATCGGCAACCGCTGGGCCAACCGTCACACCGGCTACAAGCTGGACGTGTACACCCAGGGCCGCAAGTTCGTGCACGTCGACATCGAGCCGACCCAGATCGGCAAGATCTTCGCGCCCGACTACGGCATCGCGTCGGACGCCAAGGCCGCCCTCGAACTCTTCGTCGAGGTGGCGAAGGAGCTGAAGGCCGCGGGCAAGCTGCCCGACCGCTCGGAGTGGGTCGCCTCCCACCTCAAGCGCAAGGAAACCCTCCAGCGCCGTACGCACTTCGACAACGTCCCCATGAAGCCGCAGCGCGTCTACGAAGAGATGAACAAGGCCTTCGGCCCCGAGACGCGGTACGTGACGACGATCGGCCTCTCGCAGATCGCCGGCGCCCAGATGCTGCACGTCTACAAGCCGCGCCACTGGATCAACTGCGGCCAGGCCGGCCCGCTCGGCTGGACCATCCCGGCCGCGCTCGGCGCCGCGAAGGCCGACCCGGAGACCCCGGTCGTGGCCCTCTCCGGTGACTACGACTTCCAGTTCATGATCGAGGAACTGGCGGTCGGCGCGCAGCACCGCATCCCGTACGTCCACGTCCTCGTCAACAACGCCTACCTGGGCCTGATCCGCCAGGCGCAGATCGGCCTGGACATCAACTTCCAGGTCAACCTGGAGTTCGAGAACCAGAACAGCCCCGAGCTGGGCGTCTACGGCGTCGACCACGTCAAGGTCGCCGAGGGCCTCGGCTGCAAGGCGATCCGCGTCACCGACCCGGCCGACCTCGCCGACGCCTTCGAGCGGGCCAAGAAGCTCGCGGCCGAGCACCGCGTGCCGGTGGTCGTCGAGGCGATCCTGGAGCGCATCACGAACATCTCGATGAGCAAGACCGCCGACATCAGCGACGTCTCCGAGTTCGAGGAGATCGCGACGGAGCCGGGCCACGCGCCCACGGCGATCCGGCCGCTGAAGGTCTGACGCCACCCCGACAGGGGCGGTCCACCCGAGGGGGGTGGACCGCCCCTTCGGCGTGCGGCGCCCGCTCCCCGTACACCGGGCGTTGTCAGTGCCGGGCGGCACAATGCCGAACATGGTGGTACGAGTCGACATGACACTGGAGCGGCAGCTCCGCGAGGTGAGTGAAGGCATCGCCGACGAGGGGGTGCGGGAAGCGGTGTCCGCTGTAGTGGCACACATGCACGGTGGACGGAGCAGCAAGCGCCGGGGCGGCAAGGAGCTCGTCCGCTTGCTGACCCGGGCTCGCGCGGCGGCTGCCCACGCGGGGGAGTGGGAGGTGGTGCGGCAGCTCCACGACTCGGTGGCCTACGCGGAGGGCCGCATCCTGAGGCCGGACTTCGAGGAGCGCTACCGCCTCTTCCAGGACGGGGCGCGCGACGAGAGCAGCCGCGACTTCCTGGCGCGCACGATGTGGGCGACGCACCAGTGGATGGTCGGCGCCGCCCGGGACTTCATGAAGGGCAGTCCCGACGCCACCGCGGACGACGTGGTGGAGCACTTCCGGGCCCAGGGCGAGGACGCCCGGTTCCTGGATGCCCCCGACGACCGTCCCGGCCGTTACGTCATTCCGCGCGGCAGCGCGGAACTCTCCCTCTGGCTGGAGCGCGTCCTGCGCGACAACCGTATCGACATCGAGGACCCCGCGGAGGCCGCCCGGAAGATCGTCACCTCACCGGACGCGCTGGCGCTGCTCGCGGCCGACCACGAGGGGCAACTTGTGTTGCAGGCAGCCGAGTTGCGGCGGCGTGCGGCCGGCCTGGAGGCGCTGCGCGCGGTCGTCGAGGACCCCGGCGCGTCCGAGCATGATCTGCAGCGGGCTATCCAGGGGCAGCCGTGGATCTTCGGCGGGCGCTATGTCGGTGAGGCCGTTCAGCGCCGTCTCGTACCCGGCGACGAGCTGGACATCCCCCTGATACGCGGTGACGGCGCCTTGCATGTCGTGGAGCTCAAGCGTGCGATGAGCCTGAAGCACCCTCTGGTCAAGAGGCACCGCGACGCTTGGGTGACCACCGCCCAGGTGCACGACGCGGTGGGCCAGGCCGTCAACTACCTCGTCGGCCTGGACGAGCACCGCGACCGCATCCGCGAAGAGTGCGGCATCGAGACGCGCAGGGCGGGCGCGCTGGTCCTGATCGGGCACCCCGCCCTGCAGCCCGACGTGCCGGAGGAGGAGATCAATGATGCGCTGCGGACGTTCAACTCACATGTCGTCCGTGTCGAGGTCCTCACCTACAAGGAACTTGTCGACAACGCCCACCGTTCACTCGCCGACCCCGACCCCGGCCCCGGCCCCGCGCACGCGGAAGAGCGCCGAGTACGGGACCGTCCGTACTCGGCGCTCTGGCCTTGAGGCAAGGCGTTGTGACCGCCCGACCGCGCGCGACTGGCGGAACATGCATACGCGCTGCCGGGCGGAGTTCGTGGGCCCCGTAGGGGCGGGGTGGGGCTGGGACCGCGGCGGGTGCGACGGGCCGTGGGGTTCCCTCTCTCAGGTCGAGAGGGAAGCCGCGGACCTTGACCACCGCACTGGCTCGCAGAGCCGCCGCGGACCGTGCCCGCCCGCCCGCGTCACGTACCACCCCTCATCCGGGTTCGTGACGGCGGTGCGGGCTCAGCGCCGGTGAGATGACCTCCCGCCAACTCACCGGCGCAGCCTGGGGGTTGCGGGCTCGCTCAGTCCTCGCGCAGGGCGCGGACGGCCTGCTCGACGCGCTTGCCGTAGTCGGCGTCGGCGGCGTGGAAGTGGGCGAGGTTCTTCTCGATGACGTCGTCGCGGGAGACCTGCGAGAGGCCGCCGGCGATGTTCGCCACCAGACGGGACTTCTCGTCCTCCGACATGAGGCGGTACAGCTCGCCCGCCTGGAAGAAGTCGTCGTCCTTGGTGTGGGTCGGGGCGGCGTGCGTGCCGGTGTAGCCGGCGATCGCGAGCGGCGCCGACAGCGGCTGGCCGGTCTCGACGGGGCCGTCGTACGAGTTGGGCTCGTAGTTCTTGCGGTCCCGGCCGTACGCGTTGGACGCCATCAGGCCGTCACGGCCGTAGTTGTCGGCCTTCGTCGCCTTGGGGGCGTTCACCGCGAGCTGGGTGTGGTTGACACCCAGGCGGTAGCGGTGCGCGTCCGCGTAGGCGAACAGGCGGCCCTGGAGCATCTTGTCGGGCGAGGGGCCGATGCCCGGCACGAAGTTGTTCGGGGAGAACGCGGCCTGCTCGACCTCCGCGAAGACGTTGTCCGGGTTGCGGTCCAGGACCAGGCGGCCCACGCGCTGCAGCGGGTAGTCCTTGTGCGGCCACACCTTGGTGAGGTCGAACGGGTTGAAGCGGTAGTCCGCGGCCTCGGACGCGGGCATGATCTGCACGTGCAGCGTCCAGGACGGGTTGACGCCCCGCTCGATCGCCTGGAGGAGATCGGTCTGGTGGCTGTTCGCGTCCTTGCCCGCTATCTCGGCGGCCTGGTCCGAGGAGAGGCAGCGGATGCCCTGGTTCGTCTTGAAGTGGTACTTGACGAAGAAGGCCTCGCCCTTGGCGTTCGTCCACTGGTAGGTGTGCGAGCCGTAGCCGTTCATGTGGCGGTACGAGGCGGGGATGCCGCGGTCGCCCATCAGCCAGGTGATCTGGTGCGTCGCCTCGGGGGCGTGCGCCCAGAAGTCCCAGACGTTGTCCGGCTCCTGCTTGCCCGTGAAGGGGTCGCGCTTCTGGGAGTGGATGAAGTCGGGGAACTTCAGCGGGTCCTTGATGAAGAAGACGGGCGTGTTGTTGCCCACGAGGTCGTAGTTGCCGTCCTCGGTGTAGAACTTCAGCGCGAAGCCACGCGGGTCGCGGACCGCGTCCGCGCCGCCCAGGTTGTCCGCCACGGTCGAGAAGCGCAGGAAGACCTCGGTGCGCTTGCCGATCTCGGCGAGGAAGTCGGCGTGGGTGAAGCCGGTGACGTCGTCGGTCACCTCGAAGTAGCCGTACGCGCCGGAGCCGCGGGCGTGCACGACGCGCTCCGGGATGCGCTCACGGTTGAAGCGGGCCAACTTCTCCAGGAGGTGCTGGTCCTGGAGCAGGATCGGGCCACCGACGCCGGCGGTGGCGGAGTTCTGATTGTCGGCGACGGGGGCGCCGGACTCGGTCGTAAGCACGCGCTTCGACATCGTGACCTTCCGTGCTGTGACTGCTGAGGTGTTCGGAGCGTAAGGACCCCTGAACTGCTACGTCAACAGTTTGTTGAAGTTGATGATGAGGTTCCGGGCCGCGGCGGCGCCTGGGCGCGACAGGACAGGTGTCAGCGCCGCCACGGCCCGGAAGTTCGAAGGGAGCTCTCCAGCGCTGCGGCTAGAGCTCGGCGCCCGAGAGGCGCTCGACGGAGCGCAGCAGGGCGGAGTGGTCCAGGCCGCCGTCACCCTGCGCGCGCAGCGAGGCGACGAGCTGGGCGACGACCGCGCCGACCGGCAGGGCGGCACCGACATTGCGGGCGGCGTCGGTGACGATGCCCATGTCCTTGTGGTGCAGGTCGATCCGGAAGCCGGGCTTGAAGTCCCGGTTCAGGAAGTTGTCCTTCTTGCGGGTCAGGACGGTCGAGCCGGCCAGTCCGCCGTTCAGGACGTCGAGCGCGGCCCCCAGGTCCACGCCGGACTTCTCCAGGAAGACCACGGCCTCGGCGCACGCCTGGATGTTCACGGCGACGATCAGCTGGTTGGCGGCCTTCACGGTCTGGCCCGAGCCGTGCGGACCGCACAGCACGATGGTCTTGCCGAGCGCTTCGAGGAGCGGCTTGGCCTCGTCGAAGTCGGCCTGCTCACCGCCGACCATGATGGACAGGACGGCCTCGATGGCGCCCGCCTCGCCGCCGGAGACCGGGGCGTCCAGGACGCGCAGGCCCTTCTCCTTGGCGGCCTTGGCCAGGTCCACGGAGGTCTGCGGGGTGATCGACGACATGTCGACGATCAGCGCGCCCGACCTGGCGTTCTCCAGGATGCCGTCCGGGCCGTACGCGATGGCCTCGACCTGCGGCGACGCGGGCACCATCGTGACGACCACGTCGGCGTCCTTGACGGCCTCCGCGATGGACTTCGCGGCGGTGCCGCCGGCGGCCGCGAGCCGGTCCAGCTTGTCCTGCTCCAGGGTGAAGCCGGTGACGGAGTAACCCGCCTTGATCAGGTTCTCGGACATGGGGGAGCCCATGATGCCGAGTCCGATCCACGCGATCTTGGGAAGGTTGCTCATGAGGGTGCCTCTCCTGCTGCTCTCAAGCTTGTCGTACGTCGATGAGTTGGCGCTCAGCGCGCGGCGCGGGCCTCGGTGGGCAGCCAGTCGAAGGCCTCGGCGCTCGGGCGGTCGCCGGCCTTGTATTCCAGGCCGACCCACCCGTCGTATCGGGCATCCCGCAGCTGATCGAGCAGCGCCTCCAGCGGCAGCGACCCCGTGCCGGGCGCCCCGCGACCGGGGTTGTCCGCGATCTGCACGTGCCCGGTCTTGGCGGCGTACCGCTCGATGACCGACGGCAGGTCCTCGCCGTTCATGGACAGGTGGTACAGGTCCATGAGGAACTTCGCGTTGCCGAGCCCGCTCGCCGCGTTCACCTTGTCGACGATCTCGATCGCCTTGGGCGCGCTGACGATGGGGCACTTCGGCGACTCGGGCGCGTTCAGCGCCTCGATCAGGAGGATCGCGCCGACGCGGTCGGCCTCGCGGGCGGCGAGCACCAGGTTCTCCAGGGCGAGTTCGTCCTGGACGGCCGGGTCCACGCCGTCGACGCGGTTGCCGTACAGCGCGTTGAGCGCCTTGCAGCCGAGCGACTCGGCGAAGTCCGCCGCCACCGCGAGGTTCGCGCGGAACTTGTCGCTCTCCTCGCCGGGGACGGACAGGGCGCCGCGGTCGGGACCCGGCAGCTGTCCGGCGTAGAAGTTCAGACCCACCAGCTGGACGCCCGCGTCCTCGATCGCCTTTTTCAGGGCGTCGAGCTCGGACTGCTCAGGGGTGGGGGCGTCGACCCAGGGCCACCACAGCTCTACCGCGCCGAAGCCGGCCTTCGCGGCGGCCGCGGGGCGCTCCAGGAGCGGGAGCTCGGTGAAGAGGATCGACAGGTTCACATTGAAGCGCTGGTCGGAGTATCCCATGGGGCTTCCGCGCTCCTTCCGTATTGCGGAAGTTCATTTCTGCTTGATGGAAGACTGCCTCTGATCCGCGGAAGCTGTCAAGAGGGGGCTGCCGAAATTTCGAGCGTCGGCAGTAGGTTGGCCGCGTGCGATTGAGAGTGGAGTTCACGACCGAACCCTTCGATCTCGACGAGGCCCCGCCGCATGCGCTGGTGGCCCGTGAGGTCATCCAGGGTGCCCCGCTGGACGCCGTCGACGTGGGCCCGTTCGGCAACACCGCCGAGGGTGATGTCGACGCGGTCCTGACCGCCGTCGACGCGATGCTGCGCCGGACCCTGGGGGCGGGCGCCACCCGCGTCTCGCTCCAGGTCAACGTGATCGGCGAACGCGGGGCGCCGCGGAAGCCGGGGGAGGCGGATAAGTGACCAGTTTCGGGGACGACCCCTTCGTCACCGCGGTCAAGCCGCTGGTGGACGCCATGGGTGGCCGGCTGCTGCCGCCGGACGAGGCGGGGACCGACGACGTGGTCCTGGCCTGGGAGGGCGAGGACGTGGTGGCCGTACGGCTGCCGCAGCTCGCCGACTCCCTGGACCACATCCTGCTCGCCCTGGAGCGCAAGCGGGGCCGGCCGCTCGCGGAGCTGGACCGCAAGGCGAAGCAGGAGGTCGTACGGATCCTGGAGGCGCGCGGTGCCTTCGCCGTCCGGCACGGCGTCGAGACGGTCGCCGCCGCCCTCGGGGTGAGCCGCTTCACGGTGTACAACTACCTGAACCGCTCCTCCTGATCCCCGTCCTCATGAAGGCCGCCATCCGGTTAACGGAAGGCGGCCTTTGTTACTCGAAGTTTTCAACAAAGTGTTGACGTGGTGTTTCGGCTGGCGTTAGCTATCCGCAGCCCGACCCGCACAAGGCCACGGAGGTACCCGTGACTTCGAGTACGACCCTGGGCCTAGCCCGGTTCAACGCCTCGACGGAGCCCGCGGCCACCGCCGCGCTCCACGAGGCCTGCGCCTCCTCGGCCTGGGGGAGCAAGCTGCTCTCCCAGCGCCCCTACGCCACCGTCGAAGCCCTCTTCGCCGCGAGCGACGCCGCCATGGCGGAGCTGACCGCGGAGGACCTGGCCGAGGCGATGGCGGGGCACCCGCCGATCGGCCGCCCGAAGCCGGGGGATCCCACCTCGTCCCGCGAGCAGCGGGGCATGGCGGGCGCCTCCGAGCAGCTGAAGGCCGAGATGCTCGAACTGAACCTGGCGTACCAGGAGAAGTTCGGCCACGTCTTCCTGATCTGCGCCACCGGCCGCACCGGTGAGCAGATGCGGGACGCCGTCAAGGAACGGATCGGCAACTCGCCCGAGCAGGAGCGGGAGATCGTCCGCGCCGAGCTCGGCAAGATCAACCGCATCCGCCTGACCCGCCTCGTCGAAGACCTGGAAGAGGAAGAGACCGCATGAGTACGGAAACCACCGCGTCGGTGTCCACGCACATCCTGGACACCAGCGTCGGACGCCCCGCGGAGGGCGTCGCCATCTCCCTGTCGGCCCGCGGTGGCTCCGACGCGGAGTGGCAGCCGCTCGGCGGCAGCTCGACCGACGCGGACGGGCGCTGCAAGGACCTCCCGGCCCTGCCGGAAGGCGTGACCCACGTACGTCTCGACTTCGAGACCGAGGCGTACTTCCTGAAGCTGAAGAACAAGCAAGCCGAGGCGCAGCAGGACGCCCCCGCGAATCGGGACAGCGGTGCGAGCGGAGCGTTCTTCCCGGAGGTGGCGATCACGTTCGCCGTCACGCCGGGCGAGCACTACCACGTACCGCTGCTGCTCAACCCGTTCGGCTACTCCGTTTACCGAGGGAGCTAGCAGACATGCCCACCATTCTGGGACAGAACCAGTACGGCAAGGCTGAGAACCGGGTCGTAAAGATCACGCGGGACGGCGACACCCACCACATCAAGGACCTGAACGTCTCCGTCGCCCTCTCCGGCGACCTGGACGACGTCCACTACAACGGCTCGAACGCCAACTGCCTGCCGACGGACACGACGAAGAACACCTGCTTCGCGTTCGCCAAGGAGTACGGCATCGAGTCGGCCGAGCAGTACGGCATCCACCTCGCCCGGCACTTCGTGGACAGCCAGCCCTCGATCCACCGCGCGCGGATCCGGATCGAGGAGTACTCCTGGGAGCGCATCGGCGGCTCCGACAGCAACGCCAAGTTCATCGGCGCCGACGAGGTCAAGCACTCCTTCGTCCGCAAGGGCCAGGAGACGCGGCTCGCCCAGATCACGTACGAGGACGGGCAGTTCGAGGTCCTCTCGGGCCTGAAGGACCTGACCGTGATGAACTCCACGAACTCCGAGTTCTGGGGCTACATCAAGGACAAGTACACGACGCTGCAAGAGGATTACGACCGTATCCTCGCCACCTCCCTGTCCACCTGGTGGCGGCACAACTGGACCAGCGACGAGCAGCGCATGCCGACCTGGGAGCGGTCCTACGAGCAGGCGAAGAAGCACATCCTGCACGCCTTCGTGGAGACCTACTCGCTCTCGCTCCAGCAGACGCTGTACCAGATGGGTTCGCGGGTCATCAACAACCGCAGCGAGATCGACGAGATCCGCTTCTCGGCGCCCAACAAGCACCACTTCCGTCAGGACCTCTCGTCCTTCGGCCTCGACAACGAGGCCAAGGACGGAGCCGTCTACTACGCCGCCGACCGCCCCTACGGCCTCATCGAGGCCACCATCCTGCGGGACGGCGTCGAGCCGAAGATCCCGGTCGACATGACCAACCTCTGACGCGGGACGCGCGCCCCCGCCCCGCCGCAGCGGGCGGGGGCGCGCCACACCGGAGGGAACAGCAATGGCACAGCCTGCAAAGGGGCCGGCAGAAGGCCCGTGTTCCACCCCACCCGTAGGTGACGGGGAGTCAACTCCCGAGTCGGCTTCCGAGCCGGCCCACGAACCGACTCCCGACTGTCACCCGGTGGATGAGAAGCTTCACCCCTCGCGGCTGGTCCCCGCCGCGCTCCAGCACATCGCCGCCATGTACGCGGGTGTGGTCACCCCTCCGCTCATCATCGGCCAGGCCTGCGGCCTGGACACCGTGGCCCAGACCCGGCTCATCGCCGCCGGTCTGCTGATCGCCGGTCTCGCCACCATCCTGCAGACCCTCGGCGTCAAGGGCTTCGTCGGCAACCGCCTGCCCTTCGTGAACGCCGCCTCCTCGGCCGGCATCGCGCCCATCCTCGCCATCGCGGAGACCAACGCCAAGGGCGAGCAACTCCCCGCGATCTACGGCGCGGTGATGGTCGCGGGCGTCTTCTGTCTCGTCATCGGCCCCTTTTTCGGCAGGCTGCTGCGCTTCTTCCCGCCGCTGGTCACCGGCGTCGTCATCACGCTCATCGGCGTCACGCTGATGCCCGTACCCGTCAAGTGGGCGCAGGGCGGCGACGAGACGCACCCGTCCTTCGGCGACATGAGGTACCTCGCGCTCGCCGCGTTCACGCTCGTCGTCATCCTGATGTTCCAGCGCTTCGGGCGCGGCTTCCTCAGGCAAGTCGCCCTGCTGGCGGGCATGTTCATCGGCACGCTGGCCGCGATCCCCTTCGGGATGGCCGACTTCACCTCCGTGCAGTCGGCGCCGCTGGCCGCGCTGCCCACGCCGTTCGCCGCGGGCGCCCCCGTCTTCCAGCCCGCCGCGATCCTCTCGCTCTGCATCGTCATGCTGGTCCTGATGACCGAGTCCTCGGCCGGAATGCTCGCCCTCGGCGAGATCTGCGAGCGCAAGACCGACGGGAAGACCATCACCCGCGGACTGCGCACCGACGGCATCGCCACACTCGTCGGACCGGTCTTCGGCGGCTTCCCGACCTCCGCCTTCGCGCAGAACGTCGGCGTCGTCTCGCTGACCCGGGTCCGCAGCCGCTACGTCGTCGCCGTCGCGGGCGCCTCGCTCATCGTCCTCGGCGCCTTCCCCGTGCTCGGCGCGGTCGTCAACGTGGTCCCCATGCCGGTCCTCGGCGGCGCGGGCATCGTCCTCTTCGGCTCCATCGCGGTCAGCGGCATCCGTACGCTCTCCGAGGCGGGCCTCGACGACAGCTCCAACATCATCCTGGTGGCCGTGTCGCTCGGGGCGGGCATCATCCCGCTCGCCGCGCCCACCTTCTACGCCGACTTCCCCGCGTGGGCACAGACCGTGCTCGGCTCCGGCATCAGCGCCGGCGCGATCGTCGCGGTCTCGCTCAACCTCTTCTTCCACCATCTCGGCACCCGTGGCAGCGCGCAGAGCGCCGCCGCGGCACTCAAATCTTCCTAGGGTCATGCCGTGCCCTCCCCCAAGCTCTCCATGAGCAGGGGGGACCCCCAACGCCACTCACCCACAAAGGAAGCACCATGGCAGCATCGGCAGACCGCATCGTCATCGAGAACGTCGCCATCGCGACCGTCGACGCCCAGGACACCGAGTACGCCTCGGGCCATATCGTCGTCGCGGGCAACAAGATCGAGTCCATCGGCGCGGGCAAGGCCCCCGAGGGCCTGGAGAACGTCGTACGCCGTGTCGACGGCACCGGCCACCTCGCCACGCCCGGCCTGGTCAACACCCACCACCACTTCTACCAGTGGATCACCCGGGGCCTGGCCACCGACCACAACCTCTTCAACTGGCTGGTGGCGCTGTACCCGACGTGGGCGCGCATCGACGAGCAGATGACGTACGCGGCGGCGCAGGGCTCCCTCGGCATGATGGCCCGCGGCGGCGTCACCACCGCCATGGACCACCACTACGTCTTCCCGCGGGGCTCCGGCGACCTCTCCGGGTCGATCATCCGCGCCGCCTCCGAGATGGGTGTGCGCTTCACCCTGGCCCGCGGCTCCATGGACCGCAGTGAGAAGGACGGCGGCCTGCCGCCGGACTTCGCCGTGGAGACTCTGGAGGGCGCGCTCGCCGCGACCGAGGAGACCGTCAAGAAGCACCACGACGCCTCCTTCGACTCGATGACGCAGGTCGCCGTCGCGCCCTGCTCGCCGTTCTCCGTGTCGACCGAACTCATGAAGCAGGGCGCCGAGTTGGCCCGCCGCCTGGGTGTACGTCTGCACACCCACGGCAGCGAGACGGTCGAGGAGGAGAAGTTCTGCCACGAGCTGTTCGGCAAGGGCCCCACCGACTACTTCGAGTCGACCGGCTGGCTCGGTGACGACGTGTGGATGGCGCACTGCGTCCACATGAACGACTCCGACATCGCCGCGTTTGCCCGCACCGGCACGGGCGTCGCCCACTGCCCCTCCTCCAACGCGCGCCTCGCCGCCGGTATCGCCCGCGTCCCCGACATGCTGAAGGCGGGCGTCCCCGTCGGCCTCGGCGTCGACGGCACCGCCTCCAACGAGTCCGGCGAACTCCACACCGAGCTGCGCAACGCCCTGCTGATCAACCGCCTCGGGGCCCACAAGGAAGCCGCCCTCAACGCCCGCCAGGCCCTGCGCCTCGGCACGTACGGCGGCGCCCAGGTCCTCGGCCGGGCCACGCAGATCGGCTCCCTGGAGGCGGGCAAGCTCGCCGACCTCGTCCTGTGGAAGATCGACGGCATCGGGCACGCCTCGATCGCCGACCCGGTGACCGCCGTCGTCTTCGGCGCGGCGGCCCCGGTCACACTCTCCCTCGTCAACGGCAGGCCGGTCGTCGAGAACGGCCGTCTGCTGCACGCCGACGAGGACGCCATCGCCCGCTCCACACGGGACGAGGCGCAGCGCCTCGCGCGGATCGCCGCCGAGAGCTGAACCCCATAACTCCGGTCAGGGGGGACGGCCCTTGACCGGACTTGAGCAGCCGAGCGGGCTGCTCAAGTGCCGCCCCGAGAACGTGGCCCAAAGCTTCACGTTCTCGGGGCGGTCAGTACTACCTGGGCGCATTTCCACAACCGAATACCGAGCAAGTCCTTGCACCACGCACCACCCCCCACCTCCCAGAAGCGAAAAGTGCCGGCGCCCAGCCGGTACTGGAAAACAACCGGAGGAGCCACAGTGGCCACTCAGCCCAGGTTCACCAAGCAAGGCACCACCCCTGACTCCACCCCCGACTCCGACTCCGACTCCGGCGAGGGGGCCATACACCCGGTCGACGAGAAGCTCCCACCCCTGAAGATGGCGACCACCGGCCTTCAGCACGTGGCCGCCATGTACGCGGGCGTCGTCGCCCCGCCGCTCATCGTGGGTGCCGCCGTCGGCCTCTCCGCGAAGGAACTCACCTTCCTGACCGGCGCGTGTCTGTTCACCGCCGGCCTCGCCACCTTCCTCCAGACCCTCGGCGTCTGGAAGATCGGCGCCCGCCTGCCGTTCGTCAACGGCGTCACCTTCGCCGGTGTCGCGCCCATGCTCGCCGTCGTCGACTCGACGAAGGACAAGGACGACGCGCTCCCCATCATCTTCGGCGCGGTGATCGTCGCCGGTGTGCTCGGCTTCATCGCGGCGCCGTTCTTCTCGAAGATGGTGCGGTTCTTCCCGCCCGTGGTCACCGGTACGGTCATCACCCTCATCGGCATCTCGCTGATGCCGGTCGCCTTCGGCTGGGCGCAGGGACCCGTCCCCGGGGCCGACGACTACGGCTCGATGAAGAACCTCGGCCTCGCGGGCATCACCCTCGTCATCGTGCTGCTGCTGCGCCGCTTCACCACCGGCTTCGTCAAGCAGATCGCGGTCCTGCTCGGCCTGGTCGTCGGCACGCTCGTCGCGATCCCGTTCGGCGTCACGGACTTCAGCCCGGTCGGCGACGCGGACATCGTCGGCTTCCCGACCCCCTTCCACTTCGGCGCCCCGCAGTTCGCGGCCGCCGCCATCGTCTCCCTCTGCGTCGTCATGGTCGTCTCCATGACGGAGTCGACGGCCGACATGCTCGCCCTCGGCGAGATCGTGGACCGTCCGGCCGATGAGAAGACCATCGCGGCGGGCCTGCGCGCGGACTGCCTCGGCTCGGCGGTCAGCCCCCTCTTCAACGGCTTCATGTGCAGCGCCTTCGCGCAGAACATCGGCCTGGTCGCGATGACGAAGATCCGCAGCCGGTACGTCGTCGCCACGGGCGGCGGCTTCCTCGTCCTGATGGGCCTGTGCCCGATGGCCGCCTCCCTCATCGCCGTCGTGCCGCGCCCGGTGCTCGGCGGCGCGGGCGTCGTGCTCTTCGGCTCGGTCGCGGCGAGCGGCATCCAGACCCTGGTCAAGGCGAACCTGGAGAAGGACAACAACGTCCTGATCGTGGCCGTCTCGCTGGCCGTCGGCCTGATCCCGATCGCGGCGCCGGAGTTCTACCACGCGTTCCCGGAGACCGCGAAGATCATCCTGGACTCGGGCATCTCGACGGGCTGCGTGGCGGCCGTACTCCTGAACCTGGTCTTCAACCACATCGGCAAGGGCCGCGACGACGACGAGGTCACGGCGCCCATGGAGGGCGGCGAGGCGATCGCCGAACAGCGCACGCACTCCTCGCCCACGGGGCCTTCCGCTGCCGGGGTGCACTGACGTACCGTCGTGGCGCCGCCGACCGTATGGCGGAAGTTACTTTCCAGTCGGGCTATGTCGGCTCCGTTCCGCGTCTCATGAACTCCCACGGAACGGGGCCGACTTCCGGCGTCACGCGACGGAAGAAGCGCCACCCATGAGTTCTGAAGCGAAGTCCCCCGACGACGGATCCGCCGCCCCTGGGGTCCACCCGGTCGACGAGATCCTCCCGCCGGGCCGCATGCTCGTCGCGAGCCTCCAGCACGTCGCCTCCATGTACGCCGGCGCGGTCTCCGTCCCGCTCGTGGTGGCCGTCGCGGCGAAGATGTCCCCGGGGGACACGGCCGTACTCATGGGCGGCAGCCTGCTCATGGCGGGCATCGCGACCCTGCTTCAGACGCTGGGCATCGGCGACTTCATCGGCTCGAAGCTTCCCTTCGTCAACGGCGTCTCCTTCGCGGGCGTCGGTGTGATGCTGACGATCATCGCCACGCAGGGCGGCGTCGAGGCCGGGATGCCCATCGTCTTCGGCGCGATCATCGTCTCAAGTGTCTTCGGCTTCCTGGTCAGTTCGTACTTCTCACGCCTGGTCCGCTTCTTCCCGCCGGTCGTGACGGGCTCCGTCATCACCCTGATCGGCGTCTCGCTCATCCCCGTCGCGTACGACTGGATCGCCGACGACTCGGCGACGGGTACGCCGGAGCCGCGCGGCATCGGCCTGGCAGGCGCCACGGTCCTGGTCATGCTCCTGCTCCAGCGCTTCACGCGCGGTTTCCTCAAGCAGATCAGCATGCTCTTCGCGATGATCTGCGGCACGCTGCTCGCGATACCGATGGGCCTCGCCGACTTCTCGAAGCTGGACGGCGCGGACCCGGTAGGCATCCCGTCCCCGCTGCGTTTCGGCGCACCGGAGTTCAACCTCCCCGCCATCATCTCGATGTGCGTCGTCATGCTGGTGATCCTCACCGAGTCCACCGCCGACATGATCGCCCTCGGCAAGATCGTCGATCGCGACGTCGACGAGAAGACCATCGCCCGAGGTCTGCGCGCCGACGCCCTCGGCTCGGCCCTCAGCCCCCTCTTCAACGCCTTCCACGCCAGCGCGTTCGCCCAGAACATCGGCCTGGTCGTCATCTCCAAGGTGCGCAGCCGCTTCGTCGTCGCGCTCAGCGGCGCGATCCTCGTCCTGATCGGCCTGAGCCCCGCCGCCGCGGCCCTGATCTCCGTGGTCCCCATGCCGGTCCTCGCCGCCGTGAGCCTCTTCCTCTTCGGCTCCATCGCGGTCAGCGGCATCCAGACGCTGCTCCAGGCGGACCTGCACCAAGGCGACAACGCCCTCATCGTCGTCGTCACCCTCGGCGCCGGCCTCGCCCCCGCCCTCTCGGACGGCTTCTACGACGCGTTCCCCGCCTGGGCCCAGATCGTCCTGGGCTCCGGCATCTCCACGGGGTGCCTGCTCGCGGTGGCGCTCAACCTGGTCTTCAACCACCTGGGTGGCAAACGGAGCCCGGCTCCCGCCGAGCCGGAGTCAGTGGTCACGCACTGACTCCGCCACGGCCTCCGCCGCCGCCGACTGCTGGTTCACCGAATGGGGCGCCAACCGCGTCGGCCGCCCCCTACGCGCCACGGACCAAGCCCACACATCTGAACAGGATTCCTGACCCACGCAGAACATGCCTGGCACGCCTGTCAGTAACATCAACAAGCCTCTAGCATGGGCCCGTTGACAGTGCTGAAGCGGTACACAGCACACTAAAGGCCAGTGACGGGGGCGCCCATGACCAGTCTTCCTGAAATCTCCGCCGAACTCGCCACCTACTTCTCGCTGGCGGCCGAGACCTTGGGCGCCGCCATGGTGGCGAGTGCCGCACAGCGGGTCACGGACGGGTCGATCGACGCGGGTCAGGGCTGCTTTCGCAGGCTCTTCCGCCGCGGCGGCGGCGAGGACACCCCGATCGCCCTGCCCGAGGGCCGCAGCGAGCAGCGCGCCGACCAGCTGCTCGGCGCGCTCTCCGCCGAGGACAGGCAGCGGCTGGCCGCGGCCCTGACGGCGTGGCTCGGCGAGCAGGGGGACCGCCGTCCGGACGAGGCCCGCCTGGCGGAACTCATGGCAGCGGCCCCGGCGCCCACCCGCTCGTACCACGTCACGGCCCACGGCCCGAACTCCGCCGCCATCGGCTCGGTGGGGGACGGCGCCACCTTCCACTTCGGCGGCGGTACTCGTCACGGCGGGGACGGAGCGTGAACTCCGCCGGACCCGGCGCGGACAAGGGCCCTAAAACCGGCAATGTCAGCTCCAGCGGCGTCGGCTCGTCCTCGTTCGGCACGGTCGGTGACAACGCCACGTTCAAATGGGAGCTCAGGCGGCCGTTGGCGCACGTCGCGTGGCTCCCTGTGTCCGCCTGCCTCGTCATCGCCGCCACCATCGGCTTCGCCGTCTTCGCCGTCGCCCGGTGGCCCGGTGGCCCGCAGAGCCAGTACGTGTGGTTCTACGTCCTCGCGGCCCTCGCCCTGCTGGTCGCCGGCGCCGCCGCCCTGTACCCGGCCGACCGGATGGTCCGCGCCGTCCTCGTCGGCGCCGCCGCGCTCTGCTGCGGTGGCGGCGCGCTCGCCTGGGTGGACGTCGACCGCACCGGCGAGGTCGGCGTGGAGATGACCATCCGCGGCACCCAGCCCGTGAACGACCCCGGCGACACACTCACCGTGGTGATGACGCGGCCGGCCTCCGGCGACGTACGGGACAAGCTGCGTCTGACGCTGACCATCAAGGACAACGATCCGAACACGGCCACCTGCGTCAACAGGACCACGGCGATGATCACCGCCGTCACCCCGGGCATCACCCCGCACAGCCCGAAGGTGCCCGCCCAGTCGACCGTCGACTTCGACCTCGGCGGGCGTGCGGGAGCGGTCCGGTTCGAGGTCCACGTGCAGCCGGATGAGGGCTGCTCCATGCGCCTTACGCAGGCCCGCGGCACGCTGCACAACGACTGAAAAACCGAAACGACCTATAAGGACTGTTCATGGGCAAATTAGGGCGCCGTTCCCGCATGATCCGCACCGGGGCCGCCGTGGTGGCCCTTGCGGGAGCTTCCCTGGCCGGCTGCTCCTCGGAACCCTCGTCGATGTTCGCCGACGGGAAAGTCGAGGTCGGCAGCAAGGGCGATCAGCCGGGCACGAGCTACTCACCCCACGACGGCGAGTTCAACGGGTTCGACATCACGGTCGCCCGGGAGGTGCTCGGCAGGGTGGGGGTCAAGTCCCCGGATTTCGAAGGCGTCCTGTCCAAGAACCGGGCGCACGCACTGCATGAGGGGGACGTCCAGCTCGTCGCGGCCACCTACTCGATGACGGAGAGCAGGATGAAGCCGACGTCGGAAAAGGGTGACGGGCTCGACTTCGTGGGCCCCTACGCATCCACCCGACAGGGCATCCTCGTACGGGAAGAGGACGCCGAAAAGTACAAGACCCTCGGCGACCTCAACGGAAAGCTCGTCTGCGTCTGGGAAAACACCACCTCCGCGGCCGAGCTGGACAAACCGAAGTACGACCGGATCCGCACCGTCGAGATGACAGACGCTCAGCAATGCGTCACGGCATTGAAGGACGAGGAAAATGTTGAGGGTGAGCATATCGATGCCGTCTCCACCGACCAGCTGATTCTCTACGGGTTCATGGAAGCCAACCCTGATCTCACCGTCAAACGCGGCATGACATTCGGCCCGATCAACGACTACGGCATCGCGATGACCAAGGGCCATCGCGACGACTGCAAGAAGCTCCGGCAGGCCCTCATGGACTACGCACGCAGCAGCGACTGGGTCCAGGACTTCGATGCCAATCTGCGCCGAGCCTCCGACCTGGAGCGCAACGAGGCCAGGCCCACCGACGACGAGATCGAGACCAGCTCCTGCCGCGACGAGCCGGGCAACGTGAAGGTGGACGACTGACGGCTACCGACTTGACTCGCCGTCACCTTCCGCACAGCGCCGTTGAGTCGACCGAGCCGCCCGCGTTCTCGTCATCCGTGCCGAGGATCGCGGTGCGGGAGTTCGGCACGCACTCCAGCGCCTCGATCTTGACCCCGTCGAACTTCCTCAGAAGGTCGGGGGACTTGGCGACGGAGAGCCGCACCTTCCCGGAGCGGGCGTCGATCGACACCCTGCCCGCGTCCGTGACCGCGGAGTCGAAGGGTCCGTCGTCGCCCGGGTCCGACGCCGAGCTGATCAGGAGGCGGCCCGAGGCCGTGACCGAGATGTCGGAGACGTGCCGGACGTCGCCCGACGGGTAGGGGGCGCGGTAGCGGGCGGCGGTGGTGACCGGGCCGAAGTCGGACTCGCCGTACTTGTTGAAGGAGAAGGGGGCCGCGCGCAGCGTCGAGGGGTCGGCCTTGCCCGCGCCCCGGTCGGCCCAGACGGCCGCCAGCTTGCCGCGGTGCGAGGTCAGCGCGAAGCTCTCGTAGTCGTCGCCGTCGGCGATCGCGGGCAGCGGGGAGACGTCCACGACCTCGACCGCCGAACCCGCCGAACCCGTCGTCTTGAGGTGGTAGAGGAGGCCCCGGCTGGCGAGCGCCACGTACTCGTCGGAGGTGCCGGGCACCGCCTCGATCGCCTCCAGGTCGATCGGCTCGCCGGTGCCCGCCCAGGTGATCGGCTCGACGGTCGCGGAACGGCCGGGGCGGAGGGTGAGCGCGGCGATCCGGTTCTGGCCGGGCTTCTTGTTGTCGCGCACGATCAGCGCGTGCGTGGCGCCGTCCGCGCGGCCGGTGAGCGCGAGCCCGCTGACGCCCGAGGTGATGTCGTCACCGGCGCGCTGCCAGCCGCTGCCCGTGGCGGGGGACGTGGCGGGAGTCGTGGCGGCTCCCGCCGTGACGAGCGCGGCGGTGGCGGCGGTCAGCACGGATATACGAAGAAACATGG
This sequence comes from Streptomyces sp. NPDC003032, assembly GCF_053591415.1. Lineage (NCBI taxonomy): Bacteria > Bacillati > Actinomycetota > Actinomycetes > Kitasatosporales > Streptomycetaceae > Streptomyces > Streptomyces sp. NPDC003032. Next base: position 153,669 of record NZ_JBSFTT010000016.1, read on the forward strand.
ATCTTTCACCTCAGAGCTGGTGGACGCGCGTAGAGCGGGAGTTGGCCGGGACGGTACCCATGTCCACCGGCGGGAAGCAAGAGGTGCGCGTGACCGCGGCAGTGCGCGGGACGCGATGGGCGCCGTCCCGCGCACTGCCGCGGTCAGTGAGGGTGGTTTCCCCCTAACCGATGTGGTACGGGTCGCCGTAGACCTTCCAGTCCAGCGGCGGGTCCAGGTTGAGGTTCTTCTTCTTCAGGAACACGCGCTGCGCGGTGTCGACCCGGCTGGTGTCCTCGTGCGCCTCCTCCTGCCGCATCGCCCAGACGCGCGCGTCCAGGAAGGCGTTCAGGTACGTCACCTCGTTGCCGCCCTGCGCCGGCGGCTTCGCCGAACGCAGCGCGCGCTTGCGTATGTTGCGGAAACTGGTGGAGTCGCTGCCGTCGCCGTGCATCACGATGGCGTCGTAGTAGCAGAACTGGCCAAGTACGCCGATGGCGTCTGCCTTGCCCTGCTTGACGGCGGGGTTGAAGTAGACGCGGTCGCGCTCGTCGTTCTGCGCCTTCTGGAACGCCGGGTCCTCGGCGGCCTTCTCCCAGTCGCGTACGAAGGTGGGATCGAGCCCTTCGTGCGAGTCGGTGCCGTCCACCTCGCGCAGCGCGGGCAGGTACTTGGCGAGGACGTTGTCCGGCTTGCGCCGGGTGTACAGCTCGACGAGGTCCAGCATGTCGCCGGTGCCGGAACAGAAGCCGATGATGCCCGCGGTGTAGCCGCGGCCGTCGTCTATGTCCTCGCAGTACCGGTAGTACTCCTTCCAGTTGAGGCTGGAGTTCTCGGCGCTGCACACGAGCTTCATGGCGATCTCCTTCTTCGCCGGATCGTCCAGCCCGATGGCCCTGGCTGACGTGGGAGTCGCAGTCGCCGTGGCCGTCGCCGTCTGCGAGGCGATGAGCGGGCCCGCCACGGCCGAGGCGCCGAGGAAGGCGAGGAGGGTGCGGCGGGAGGTGAGGGTGCGGGGGTGTCGGTGCGGTGAGTGGGGGGTTTGCACGAGGGCCTCCAGGAGGGGGAGTTCGTCGTTCCGCGTACTGTTAGGAAGGTTTCCTACCAGAGATTCGGTATGACGTATACCCGTCAAGTCCGTTCGGTGGCCGCCGAGTCGGTGACGGCGAATGGCCGGACATCGCTCTGGCCCAGGTCCCCAGTGGTCCGTACGCTCCCCCTCGCTCACGCATCGCGTTCCACGCATCGGGCTCCACGCATCACGCACCACGCACTTCTCCCATCACCCCCCTCCTCCTTCGCAATGGAACGGAGAACCATGGCTGGTGCACTGCTGCTGAGCGGCGCCGTCGCGGCGCTGTTCGGCTCGACGCTTTCCCCCCATGACACGACCGCGATCCTGAATCCGCCCCCGGACAAGATCGTCATCGAGGTCGCCACGGTGAACGGCTCTGGCTGCCCCCTCGGCACCGCGGCCGTCGCCGTCTCCGAGGACAACACGGCCTTCACGGTCACCTACAGCGACTACCTCGCCCAGGCGGGCGCCGGCGCGCCTCCCACCGCGTTCCGCAAGAACTGCCAGCTCAACCTCATCGTGCATGTGCCGCAGGGCTTCACGTACGCGATCGCCAGCGCGGACTATCGCGGCTACGCCTCGCTCCAGCCGGGTGCCAAGGGCATCGAGAAGGCGTCGTACTACTTCCAGGGCTCGCCGAACACGGCGTCGATCACGCACGAGTTCAAGGGCGCCTACCACGACAACTGGCAGGCCACCGACACGACGGACTGGGCGCAGCTGGTGTGGGCCCCCTGCGGGGAGCGGCGCAACTTCAACATCAACACGGAGTTGCGGGTGGACGCGGGGACGTCTGATCCCGCGAAGTCCAGCTTCATGACGATGGACTCCACGGATGGGGACATCAGCACGGAGTACCACATGGCGTGGAAGGAGTGCCCGCGACGCTAGGGGCCGTCCGGCGTGTGCGGGTTGTTCGTGGTTGCTCGCGCAGTTCCCCGCGCCCCTTACGGGGCACTCCCGGCAGCGGCACGGGCCCCGTCAGGGGCGTGGGGAACTGCGCGACCAGCCGAGAAGCCACCCGCAGGCAACGCACACCAGGCGGGCCCCGTCACGGCACAGCGCCCAGTCGTTCCCGCACCCGCGCCGCGACTCCGTACGTGTCGCCCGTAGGGCGCGTCGCAAGGCGGCCCGGGTCGCGGATCCAGCCGTCCTCCAAGGCGAACCAGTCGATCTCCCGGGGCCCGCGGCCTTCCGTGAGGGCCCCCCGCAGCTCCTCGAAGTACCGTTCCCAGCGCAGCCGGTAGAGCCCCCCGACGAGCCCCGCCCACTCACGGTTGGCGTAATCCCGCAGCCCCGCCTCCGCCCCGGAGCGGTTGCCCCAGACGGTGAGCAGCGACAACTGGTCGTACGCCAGTCGGTCACGTTCCTCCGCGTCGGCGCCCCACGCCCGCGCGTCCGCGACCCAGCGCCCGAGAAGGTGGTCGGGGTCCGTGGCCACGAGACGGTCGAGCAACTCCATCAGCTCCAGCCACTCGCGGCTGAGCCGGTCGAAGCGGCCCGCGTCCCCGGCGCCGTACGCCTCCTTGATGCGCGGCAGCAGGACCCGGCTGCGGTTGGAGAGCGTCTGCCGGGCGACATCGAGCAGGTCGCGGCGGTACGCGGACGAGCCCCGCAAGTCGCGTCGCACCGCGAGCAGTTCGTCAAGGGCGGGTTCGAAGTCCGCCGGTTCGTACCGCATTTTTTTGGGGGACCAGGACGCCGCCGACGTGGCCACCAGATCGGGCCGCGCTCCGAAGAGCCCATCGGCGCCCTCGGCCCACTTGTCGGCGCGCGTCGTGCCGTAGGCGGTACGGCGGAGCACGTCCCACGCGGCGGCGGCATGCGGATCGGCGTCCCCGTACCGCGCCGTCGACCACGCGGCGAACCATGACGCCAAGTCCAAGGTGCCATCGCTCCATGCCAGTTCGGAGAAGAGCTCGAAAGCGGCCGGGTTGTTGTCGGCCGCCTCCGGCATCAAGGAGATCCCGCTGAGCGTGCTGCCCTTCTTGGTGCGCCACCTCTCATACAGCGCGGCCCAGTCAGGCGTGTTGGCGCCCATCGTCGTGTGTCCGCCGAAGTTCCAGATGGAGCCGAAGGTGTAGGGCGTGGAGCCCCAGTCCGCCTCGCGGTCGGTGATGTGCGGGAAGCGGTCGGAGAGGCCGTCGACGATGAGCATCCGCTTCTTGTCGACGGCGTCGGTGATCGCCTTCGGCGGATTGTGCTGCCAGCCGAGGATCACCCACGTGGCGTCGGCGTGCGCCGTGCGCAGGGCCTTCTCGACGCCCTTGGCCGCCTCGCCCACCGGCACGTCGCCGGGCTTTCCGCCCTCGTGGAGGAGGTCCATCTTGTACATCGTGGACGGGCCGAACAGCTCGTCCTGCAAGCGGTAGAACGTGGCGGCCACCCGCGCGAAGTCACCGGTGCGCGGATCCAGCCAGTCGGGCCGCGCGAAGCCCACCCAGTCGCCCTGCGGGACAGTCCTCGCCCCCGGGTTCCTGGCCTCGAAACCGGGCGGTACGGTCCCGAAGTAGCCCGGCAGGACCGGCGTCATGCCCAGTTCGCGCAGCCGGTCGCAGATGCGGCGGCCGAGGCGGGCGCGGGCGTCGATGAGTTGCCGGGAGACGGGGTGCGGGAACGACGACATGTTCTGGAGGAGCCACCACGGCTGGTGGGCGGGGGCGGGTATCCAGGATCTCAACTCCTCGTCCCCGTATCCGAACTGCTGGAAGGCGCGGTGGTACACGGCGTCCGCCCCGACGTACACGAGGACTTCGTTGTACCCGTGCAGCGCGAGCACGTCGAGTTCGCGCTCCCAGTAGTCCCAGTCGTGGTACGCGCCGGTGTAGCCGTCGTTGGTGTCGTTGAGGACGAAGCGGTGCGGGGTGTTGGCCTGTGCGGTGAGGGGCTCTGTGGGGGCGGGGAGCCGGTCGGGCAGGTCGGTCTGGCTGCCCGCCCAGGTGATGTCGGAGTGGGTGGTGTGCTTCAAGTAGTGGCGGAGACCGGTGAGTTGGGCGACAGTACTGGTGCCTTCCACCGTGATGTGGCCGCGCCGCCCGGTGACCCGGAAGGAGTCCTCGGCGCCCCGCTTCGGCGGGACGGTCCGGAACGTGATCTGGTCCCAGTGCCGGGGCAGCAGCCGCCGGGCCGCCGCGGTGGCGGCGCCGCGCCGCGGGGTCGGCACGCCGTCCGCGGCGGTGCCGGAACAGGCGACAGCGGCGATACCGGTGGCGCCGGCGAGGGCGGTGAGGACAGTGCGGCGGGGGAGAGGCATACGGGCTCCGTCGGTCGGGAGGGTACGCGGGCGCGGGCCCTGGCGGGGCATACCGAAGTGACTCTTCCCCCGCCGAGGCGTCCCCCAGTACGCGGGTGGCGTCAGCCGTGGGATGCGTACGTTACGAATCGCGCCCACGTACGCGGGTCCAGGGCGAGTTGGGGCCCCGAGGGGTTCTTGGAGTCGCGTACGTGGATGGTGGTGGGGCAGGGGGCTACTTCTATGCAGTCGTCGCCGGAGCCGCCGCTGTAGCTGGACTTGCGCCAGGCGAGGGCGACTTCCAGGCAGTCGTCTCCATCGCCGCCGCTGTAACTGCTTTTGAACCATGCCAGTTCGGGGGTGCCCATCATGCTCCTCGCATCCGCTCTAGCAGGCTCACCGAGTCTTCGAACGAGAGAGCCTGTGCGCGCATCCTGGCATACCGCATCTGGAGGACGCTGATCTCTTTTGGGTCGGAGATGAACTGGCCGCTCCGCTGTCCCTCGGCATAGGCGAACCACTTGTTGTCCGGGCTCTCCAGCAACCGCATGGGCCCGTCCAGCCCTGAGTGGCTCTCCCGCACCAACGGCATGATCTGAATCTCGATGTTCCTACGCTCGGCGAGCTGTAGCACATGGTCGATGAGTTCCATGGTGACTTCATGCCCGCCCATGTCGCGCAGGAACAAATGTTCCTCCAGGATGAAGCTGTACGCGGTGTTCGGCCGCTCCGTGAGCAGCCGCTGCCGCTCCATGCGGGCCGTCAGCTGCTCCTCGATCTGCTCATCGCTGAGCGGCGGAAGCTGGTTGACGAAGAGCGTGCGGGCGTACGCAGGGGTCTGCAACAGTCCCGGGATGAGCCGACATTCGTACGTGTAGAGGGCCACCGCCTCCTTCTCCAGGAGGGCCCACTGGCGGAACCACGTGGCCAGCCCCGGCTTCCGGGAGAGCTGATTCGCGGCCAGCCTCAACGTGCCGAACGCGTCGAGCGCCGCCTCGCACAGGTCGACGAATCTCGGTGGCGGGAACCGCCTGCCCTGTTCGATGGAGGCCAGGAAATGCGTGGAGCAGCCGACCTCGGCGGCCAGCGCTTCCTGGGTGAGCCCGGCGCGTTTGCGGAAGCTCTTGAGGACGGCGCCGAAGGTCTTCAGACCGTCCGACGCTTCGGGCTCTTTGCTGCTTGACGACATCACGGGTAACCCCCGACGCTCGTGTTCCTGTCCCCGCCAACGTCCCAATCGTCACTCACGGTTACCCCTCTTGTCTACCCTTCGTACTCGTACGCTTACGGAGCGTACGGGTTTGGTTGCTGGTGTACGGGGTCGGGGTGAGGCCACGGTGGGCGTCATGCCAACCCAAGCCCGACCCGCCACCACGACGCGGGACTTCACGCAACTGCTCAGCGCCACGCCCCGGGGCGCCCGCCTCGCGAGGCGTCTGACCAGGTATCACCTGGACGGCTGGGGCATCGCGTACGACACCGAACTGTCCGACGCGGCGGAGGCGATCGTCGCCGAGCTGGCGGCGAACGCCGCGACGCACGGCCGGGTGCCGGGCCGTGACTTCGAACTCCGCCTCACGCTTGGCGTGGACACGCTCCGTATCGAGGTGACCGACACGCGCACCGAACGCATGCCTCCGGAAACGCCCGAACCCCCGGAGGCCGACGGGGAGTCGGGCCGGGGGCTCGTGATCGTGGCGGCGCTGGCCGAGGAGTGGGGTGTGGTGGCGCGGCAGGTCGGCAAGACGGTCTGGGCTCACCTGCCCTTGCCGGAGGAGGCGGGGCTGCCGGAAGCGGCGGGGCGCAGGACGGTGGCGGCCAGCGTGAGGCCCGCGGCGGCGATGCCGGTGGCGACCCAGAAGGCGAGCCGGTAACCGTCGGCGGTGGCGGCGAGGGCGTCCGTGCCCTGGCCGGTGAGGGACTCCGTGCGGCTCGCCGCGAGGGTGGTCAGGACGGCGAGGCCGAGCGAACCGCCCACGACCTGGGTGGTGTTGAAGAGGCCGGACGCGAGGCCCGCGTCCTCCTCGGCGGCGCCGCCCATGGCGAGCCCCGTCACGGCGGGCATCGCGGCGGCGAAGCCCGCGCCGAGCAGCAGCATGGCGGGCAGGACGTCGATGACGTACGAACCGTCGGCGGGCAGTCGGCCGAGGAGTGCCAGGCCGAGCGTGATCAGGGCGAGGCCCGCCAGGAGTGTGCGGTGGGTGCCGAAGCGGCCGATGACCTTCGCGGAGAGGCCCAGCATCAGGACGCCGATGGCGATCGGCGCGGGCAGGCACGCGACGCCGGTCTGGAACTCGCCGAACCCGAGGACGCGTTGGAGGTAGAGGGCGCCGATGTACTGGAAGCCGTACATTCCGGCGATCATCAGGATCTGCACGGCGTTGGCGCCGGTCAGGACGCGGGAGCGGAAGAGGCGCAGCCGCAGCAGGGGGCGGGCCGCGCGGGCCTGGCGGACGGCGAAGGCGACGTAGAGGAGGAGGGAGCCGGTGGCGAGGGAGGCGGTGACGGCGATGGTGTGCTCGGCGGCCGTGACGATCGTGTAGACGGTGAGCATGAGGGCGCCGGTGATGAGGGCGGCGCCGGGATAGTCGGCGCCCTGGCCGAGCCCGGTCCCGCGGTCGCCGTCGAGGACGCGTACGGCGGCGACGATGGCCACCGCGCCTATGGGCAGGTTGATCAGGAAGATCCAGTGCCAGTTCAGGGCCTCGGTCAGGGCCCCGCCGAGGAACGTGCCGAGCGCGCCGCCCGCCGCGCCGACCGCACTGAACACGGCGATGGCCCTGGCCTGTTCGCGGGGCCCGGGGAAGAGGGAGACGAGCATGCCGAGTACGACGGCCGAGGTCATCGCGCCGCCGACGCCCTGGAGGGCACGGGCCGCGACGAGTACGCCCTGATCGGTGGCGACGCCGCACAGGATGGAGGCGACGGTGAAGAGCGTGAGCCCCGACACGAACATCCGCTTGCGCCCGACGAGGTCACCGAGCCGCCCGACGAGCAGCAGGAGCCCGCCGAAGGCGATCAGGTAGGCGTTGACGACCCAGGCGAGCCCGGCGGCGGAGAAGCCGAGGTCGGCCTGGATGGCGGGCATGGCGACGGTGACGATGTTGCCGTCGATGATGGTCATCAGGGCGCCGGAGGAGAGGATGGCGAGGGATGCCCAAGGCGACGCGTTTCGCCGTCGGGCCGACGGCTGTGGTGCCGTGGCGGTGCTCTTGGGCTCGGACAGGACGTGGGACATGGTGACGCCTCCTGCGCTGCAAAGGTGCACGACTTGTAACGGCCCTCATCGTCGAAGACGATGGGGGCCGGCAGAAGGAGGCACTTTGATGTCCCAGGGGAACACCGGTGTTACCTCGCAGGCAGTGCACGCGCAGGCGTGCCCGGTGCGGGAAGTTCTTGACAGGGTGGTCGGGAAATGGAGCGTGCCGATTCTTATCGCCGCCGCCCACGGCCCGATCCGCTTCACGGAACTGGAGTGCGCCATCGACGGCATCAGCCGCCGCATGCTGACCCTGACCCTGCGCAATCTGGAACGCGACGGTCTCCTCACGCGCACCGTGTACCCCACGGTGCCGCCGAAGGTCGAGTACGAACTGACGCCGGTCGCCCACGAACTGCACGGCACGCTCCTCCGGCTCACCGGCTGGGCGGAACGCCACCGCGTGACGATCGCGGAGTCGCGGGCGGCGTATGACGAGGAGCGGGGCCTGGTGGACGCGTAGAACGCACGAGCGCGGAACGCATGGGCGTCGAACCTATGAACGCCCGACTTGCCCGTCTTGTGGTGGCTTCCATAATGGGAATGTGTGTGCTCATGAGACCTCTGCTGTGCGAGAGACGGGTGAGCTGCTCGTCGCCGAGCAGGCGGAAGATCCGGGAGAGCCCGCCGTCCTGCGCCGCTACGGCACGCCCGTGGACTCGCGCTCCCGGCCCGTCCCCGGTGCCGAGGGCCTGTGGCAGGCGGCGGCCACCCATGTGCCCGGCCGGGACAAGGCCGTCAACCGCGCGTTCCAGCGCGTGCACGCGATCGGTGAGTACTTCGGCGCCGACGAACTCGAAGCGGGCGCCGACGCGCTGATCGTACAGAGCCGCAGGGACCAGGCCCACAAGGCGGTCTTCGCCGGAGCCGACTTCTGCGGCAGCCGCCACCGCCTCCACATCAAGGGGGCGCGGAAGCTCGCGGGCACCGCCGACAACGCCGAGCGCGCGGAACTGGTCAGCGGCGTCTGCCTGTTCAGCCACCAGAACGCGCGCTTCATCGACGAGCACGACCACAGTGTGGAGCTGCTGCGCCCCAACGCCGCCCTGCCGGACGCCCGCCTGCGGGCCATCGTCGTGGAGGACGAACTGTCGCTCTACGAGTACGAGACCGTCATGCGCCAGTCACGCGTGATCGCCGACATCGCGGCCATGCTGCCTCCCTCCCTGCCCTTGACCGTCACCGTCGACGTGCCCCGGGTGCAGTACTACCTGTACCTTCTCGACGCCTTCCAGAGCGGCCTGGTCCCCGCCGAGCTGGTCCAGCACTGGTTCGGCCTGGTCGACGACCGCCACACCCGTGTGCTGGGACTGTTCTGCGACCACATCCGCCGGACGCTGGACGCCGCGGGCCGCACAGACGCCACCGTGCGCACCGCCCCCGGACTCGACGCGCTGGACGAGTGCCTGCGGGAAGCGGTGAGCACCGGGGGCATCCCGCGCGACGACGACCTCCTCGCCCTCATGGTCGGCACCGGCGACCCGGTCTGGAAGGAGCTGGGGGAGTGCGACGTGGCGCGCGACCGCCACGGCCTCGGCTACGCCAGCTACCTCGCGGAACTCCTGCGCGCGGCCGGTCTCCCCGGCGACGGCAGAGGCATCCTGAGCATCGACGTGGACGGCTTCGGGGAGGCACTCCTTTTCGACCAGGCCCGGCAGCTGCGGCAGCAACTCGGCCACCCGGAGGAGGACTTGTCGTCCCTGGGCATCTACGCCGCCGAGACACTGCAGACGCTGCGCCCCGACGGCCACCCGGCCTCCCTCTATCTGACCGACCCCGGCCGGTACGCCGTGGACGAAGCCGGTACCTCCGTAGACCTCTTCCGCCTCATCGACGCTCTGTACGGAGATAGTCGATGAGAACCGCGAACAGCCCTTCGGGAACGGGCGCCTGCTGCCAGGTGTGCAGGGCCGCCGCCCCACGGGGGTCGCTCGGGTCGGCGGCCAGGTCCCGCAGGCCGTGATGCAAGAGGCCGACCAGTAGCTCCTCGTTGCCGGTCGCCGCCCCGTGCGCGGGAAGCAGCAGGTCCACCACATCGGACAGATGGCGCTCAAGGGTCTCCGGCAGGACGCTCGGTGCGGGCGTGCGGGTGGGGTCGAAGGGATGCTCGGCGACGGTGTGTGTGCCGCTCGTGAGGTGATCGGCGATCATCTCGGCGAGGCGGGGAGCGAGGAGAATGCCGTTGCGGTAGGTGGCTGAGGCGATGAGGACCCGCGGATCGGCGGTGGGACCGACCAAAGGAAGATGGTCGAGGGTGAAGGGGCGGTAGCCGACACGGGTGCCGACGATCTCCCCTTCGTACAGCTTGGTGTTGAGTTCCTCGCCCGCGCCCCGCAGCAGGTCGGTCAGTTCCATCACCGACGGGTAGCACGGGTGGGGAGTGGTCCCCGGCGCCGAGAGCCGGTTCGTGGCACCCACGTAGAGCATGCCGTCGGCGCGGGGCACCAGGTGCATCCCGCAGGCGAAGTCGCGCATGGGGGTCCGGACGGCGGCCGGCAGCGCGAACGGGACGTTGCGCAACAGCACGCTGACACCTTTGCCGGCCAGCATCGGCGGCAGCGACAGGTCCAGCTCCGGACTGCCCGCCAGGAGGCCGGTGAGACCGACGCCCACGGTCAGGACGGTGCGCTCCGCACTGACCTCGGACGCGTCCGCGCAGGTGATGACCAGGGACTCACCGCCCGACGGACGCAGGCCGGTGGCTTCCGTCTCGGTCCACGTCACCGCCGTGTGCGCCTGAAGGATGTCGGTCAGCGCACCCATCAGCTCACCCGAGTCGATGGTCGCCTCGCCGGGCAGCCACAGCGCGCCGCGCGCGGTGCACGACCGGGCCGGGGACAGGCCGGGCACATCGCCCGGGTCGTGGCGCTCCGCCCGGTGGCCGTGGGTGAGTGCCGCGTCGGCGATGGCGTCCAGTTCGGCCGCGTCGCCGCGGCCGCCGGTGGTGGCCACCACCCACAGTCCCGGTGTCAGGGTGAGGGACCGGCCGCTCTCCTGTCGCAGGAGCGGCAGCCAGGAGTCGTACAGGTCCCGGGCGGCGACCCGTTCACCGACCTCCAGCGCGACGCGTCGGGGACTGTCCGAAGCCGCCACCTCGCTGAACGGCGCGAGCATCGCGCCCGCCGCCCGGGACGCCTGGCCCCGGTGCTCTCCCCGGCGAGGGCCGATCAGACGCACGCTGAGCCCCCGGCGGACCGCCTCCCAGGCCGTGGCGAGCCCGATGACGCCGGTGCCGACCACCGCGACGTCCGCGTTCCCCTGCCTGGGCTGTCGCATCAGCGTTTCCTCTCGGAGGGTCGGACGGAGGGAGGGAGGGAAGGTTGGACGGTCGGACGGTGCGCCGTCGGATCAGGTCGGTCCGGCGCCACCAATGATCGGCACGGGGCGAGCCGCACGCACACCCGCTTACGCCGTCCGAGGCGTGTCCGGCGAGCCGGGAAGGCCGACGGCCACGGGCACCGGTCACCATCCAGGCACGACGAAAAAGGAGCTGTCCGACGGAAAAGGAGCTGTCCGTGGAAGACCCGCCGGCGGATGCCTGGAGACGGAAAGTCGACCGTACGTCCGAGCCGGGGCGCGAACCCGGGCCGATCAACCTCCAGCGGTACGAGAACGTACCCGCCTACGCGGGCATCGCCACCCTGTTCGGACTGCCGCTCTGCCTCGACCAGGACGACCTGCGCGCGGGCCATGTCGACGTGGCGGTGCTGGGAGCGCCGGTGGACATGTCCACCGGGCACCGGGGCGCCGCCTACGGTCCGCGCGCCATCCGCGCGGACGAGCGGTGCGTTCCGAACACCCCGCGTCTGCTCGTCAACCCCAGCACACGTGTCAAGCCCTTCGACGAGCTGACCGTCGTCGACTACGGGGACGCGGCGGTGGACATGTTCAGCATCGACAACTCCATGGAGCCGATCCGTGCCCTGGTCCGCGAGATCGCCGAGACCGGCGCGATCCCGATCGTGCTCGGCGGCGACCACTCGATCCTGTGGCCCGACGCCGCCGCCATGGCCGACGTCTACGGCCCTGGCAAGGTCGGAGTCATCCACTTCGACGCGCACCCGGACTGCGCCCACGATCTGTCGGGCCATCTCGCCTCGCACGCCACCCCGATCCGCCGGCTGATCGAGGACGAACACATTCCGGGGCGCAACTTCATCCAGATCGGTCTGCGCAGCGCCATCGCACCCGACGACGAACTGTTCGACTGGATGCGCGACAACGGGTTGCGCGCGCACTTCATGGCGGAGATCGACCGGCGCGGGTTCGACGCGGTCCTCCAGCAGGCCGTCGAAGAGGCACTGGACGGCCCGGAACACCTCTTCGTGTCCTTGGACATCGACGTGCTCGACCCGGCCTTCGCACCCGGCACCGGCACCCCCGAGCCGCCCGGCCTGACCAACCGCGAACTGCTGCCGGCCATCCGCCGCATCTGCCACGAGCTGCCGGTCGTCGGCATGGAAGTCGTCGAGGTGGCACCCCACCTCGATCCCGGCTGCACCACCACGATGAACGCCCGCCGGGCCATCTTCGAGGCGCTGTCCGGCATCGCCATACGACGCAGGGGCTTGCCCGGCCCCGCCTACCTGGACCCCGGAGTCGCCGGGCCACCGCCCGACCGGACGTGATGGTGAGGCGGGCGTGACGGTGAGGGTGGGCTCAGTCGTCCGCTCGCGCCGGGACGGGGTGCTTCACGGCCACGGCCACCTGCTCGCACAGGTCGTCCAGGAAGCCGGCGAGATTCTGGTGGTTCTGCGGCCCGATGAGCACATCCTCGATCTCCGTGCGGACGTGGACCAGTCGGGGTTCGCTCGCCTGCGCCTGTTCCAGCAGTTCAAGGACCTGGCAGGCCGCACTCAGGCAGCGCAGCGGTCCGTAGTCCTTCGGCTCCTTCAGCAGCCCGCGAGCGCTGGTCAGCAGGTGCGCGGCGAGCAGGACGAGATCTTCACGCACCGGCGGGGGGAGTGTGCTGTCCGAAGGACTCATAGCTGATCACTTCACTTCTGGGACGGCGTTGGGAGGCATGACATTCGTTCGCGGGGTAGCCGATCGGCACCATGAACACCGGCTCGATGTGGTCGGGCAGCTCCAGCAGCACCCGCAGGACGCCGGGCCGGAAACTGGAGACGGGGCAGGTGCCGAGCCCGTACGCGTGGGCGGTCAGCAGCAGGGTGTTCACGGCCATGGACACGCACAACTGCGGCGCGTCGTCCTGTGAAGCCAGGTCGAGGCGGCTCTCGTCCACGCAAGCCACCACCACGACACAGGGCCTGCCCACCAGCCCGGGGGAGAACGCCCGCAAGCGCCGCAGGGCCACCACGTCCCGCACGACGACGAAGGACCACGCCTGTGCGTTGCTCCCGGTGGGCGCGGTGAGCATGGCGTCCAGCAGCTCCTCGACGACACTGTCCGCGACGGGATCAGCCGTGTAACTGCGCACAGCCCTGCGGGTACGCACGATCTGCGCGAAACGTTCCGGCGACAGAACCTCGTCACTTCGGCTATCAGTCACCTCTTCGGTATAACGCCCTTTTGAATACGCAACCAGCTGAGAAGCCATCAAATATGCCAAAGAGGTCATAGATGACCAATGGCGCCATAGATGGTCATAGATGGTTATGGATGAGAAGGGGCGGCCATGCGGACGCAGGCAGCGGGTCCTCGCCGATGGTGGGGTCTGGTCGGGATCGCGCTCGGGGTCTCGATGACCATCGTGGACATCACGATCGTGAACGTGATCACTCCCTCGGTGATCGACGATCTGGGGACCGACTCCTCGCAGGCGCAGTGGATCCAGGAGTCCCACGCGATCGTCTTCGCGGCACTCCTGCTGATGTTCGGCCGTCTCGCGGACCTGCTGGGCGCGCGGCGCGTGTTCGTCGTGGGCTGCGTCCTGTTCGGCGCGACCAGCCTGCTCGCCGGGCTGGCTCCCGGCGGGGGCGTGCTCATCCTGGCGCGCTTCCTTCAGGGCGCGGCCAGTGCCATGCTCCTGCCGACGTCGCTGTCGCTGCTGAACCAGATCTTCACGGGCAAGGCTCGCGGGCAGGCGTTCGCTGTGTGGGGGTCGACGATCGGAGCGACCACCGCCGTGGGACCGGTGATCGGCGGCTGGCTGTCGGAGCACGCCAGTTGGCGGTGGGCCTTCGGGATCAACGTCCCCCTCGTGGTGGTGATCCTGACCCTGACGCTGGTGTGCATCCCGGCGTCCCCGCGCAGGAGCGGCCGGGTGGACGTGCCCGGCGCGGTGCTCTCGGCGCTGGGTCTGGCGGCCATGGCCTTCGCGCTGGTCGAGGGGCGCACCTACGGCTGGGTGATCAGCATCAAGTCCTTCCGTCTCTTCGGCGCCACCTGGAACGGCGGACCGTCACCGGCCTTCGTGGCGCTCGTCGTGGCGGTGGTGCTGCTGGCCTGGTTCGTTTGGCGGCAGGTGAGGCTGAGCCGGGCGGAGGGTGGGGCGGAGGGTCTGGAGGAGGGTCGGGGTCGGGACGAGGACTGGAACGAGGGTCGGGACGAGGGCCGCGTCGCGCCGCTGATGAACACGCGGCTGTTCTCGATCTCCTCCTTCCGCAACGGCAACATCGCGACAGTGATCATCGGACTGGGGGAGTTCGGCATCATCGCGGTGCTGCCGCTGTGGCTCCAGTTCACCCTCGGCTACTCCTCCCTCCAGGCCGGTACGGCGCTGCTGCCGCTCGCCGTGGGCAGCTTCCTCACCAGCGGCGTCACCTTCCGCCTCGCCGGGAAGCTGTCCGCGGTCGCCCTGGTCCGTATCGGGCTGGCCCTGGAGACCGTCGGACTGGCCGCGCTCGGCGTGGTCGCCGCCACCACCTCCGCGCCCTGGTGGTCGATCGCGATCCCGCTGCTCGTCTACGGCGCCGGTGTGGGCTTCGCGACGGCGCAGGTCACCAACGTCGTCCTCGCCGAGGTCCCCGACAGCGCCGCCGGACAGGGCTCCGGCATCCAGTCCACCTTCCGGCAGGTCGGCTCCGCGCTCGGCATCGCCGTGCTGACCACCGTGTTCTTCTCCACGCTCAGCCACCAGGTGCGCTCCGCGCTGACCGGCGCCCACCTGCCCGCCGAAGAGGTGGACCGGCACGCGGCAGCGGTCACCGACAGCGCGGGCGCCGCCATCGCACCGCTCGCCGCGGACCCGGCGACCGAGAAGGTCGCCCACGCCGCCCGCGAGGCCATGGCGACCGGCGTCGCCCTCAGCTCCTGGATCGCCGCCGGACTGCTGATCGTGGGCGTCGTGACCACCTTGCTGATCCCCGCGCGAAGGCGCGGTCCTTGAATTGACAGAAAGCATGACGGCATGCCCCGACTATTGGCCAAAACCAGAGTTTATTCACGGGTCAATTGGAATTGACAGGGGGTGTGGCGGCGTGCCCCGGATACCGGCTGAAACGGCATTCTGCGCACGGCGACTCGGGAATTGACAGGGGCGTTTCGATTGCTTACGGTCCACTCAATCGTCAGGTATTCACCGGCCCTGTCCGCCGTATCCGACCGTATCCGAGGGTATTCGTGACCACGTCCCCACCATTGCCGAAGTTCCGACGGCAGTTGATCCTTGCCGTACTCATGTTGTGCTCGCTGGTCATCTGGCTGGACAACACCGTCCTGAGCGTCACCCTGGAGACCCTCGCGGACCCGGTCCGTGGGCTGGACGCCGACTCGGCCGAGCTTCAATGGGCCACAGGCTCGTACACCCTGGCCTTCGCCACCTTGATGTTCACCGCGGGCGCCCTGGGTGACCGCTTCGGCCACCGGACCGTGCTCATCACCGGCCTTGTGATCTTCGCCGGGTCCTCGGTATGGGCGGCGTACGCGAGCGACGCGGGCCAACTGATAGCCGCGCGCGCCGCGATGGGACTGGGCAGCGCGCTCATCATGCCCGCCAATCTGGCCATCCTCATGTGGACCTTCAGCGGCCCCGCGCGGGCGACCGCGATCGCCGTTTCCTCGACAGCCGCCGGCGTCGGAATGGCCGCGGGCCCGGTGCTGGCGGGGCTGCTCCTCGACCATTTCTGGTGGGGCTCGGTCTTTCTGATCAATGTCCCGGTCGTGGCGCTGGCATTGGTCGGAATCGCCGTGCTGGCCCCGAATTTCCGCAGCCCCGTTCTGCGGCCGCTGGACCCGGCCGGAATGCTGCTCTCGATCAGCGGGCTCGCGGCATTGGCCTACGGGCTGATCCGCGCGGGGCAGGTGGCCGCCTGGAGCCGTACGGACGTATGGGCGCCGATCGCCGCCGGACTGGTCCTGCTGGCCGCTTTCGTCCTCGTCGAACTGCGGAGCAAGACGCCCAGCTTTGATCCCCGACTGCTCGCGCAGCGTGCGTTCGGCGGCGGCAACGCGGCGCTCGGACTGCTCCTCTTCGCCATGACCGCCGGCACCTTCTACAACGCGTTCTATCTACAGGGCGCACGCGGCTTCTCGCCGATGGAGGCGGGTCTGGCCAGCCTCCCGACCGCGCTCGGCGCGACCGCGGGGGCGTTCCTCGGTGAGAATCTGTCCCGCCGCTGGTCGCTGCGTGCCGTCACCGTGCCGGCGCTCGCCGTGGCGGCGCTGACCATGGGAATGTACGGGTTCCTCGGAGTCCAGACCCCGCTCCTGTGGATCGAGATCCTGCTGTTGGTCCAGGGCCTCTCGATCGGCATGGTGATCGGCCCCGTGACGGCGGCACTGATCAGCTCCCTGCCGTTGGAGCGTGCCGGTGCCGGGTCGGCCGTCACCAACACCGTGCGGCAGACCGGCAGCGTGATCGGGATCGCGGTCGGCGGCACGATCATGTCGATCGTGTACCGGCGCGCGATCGAACCCTCGCTGACCGATCTGCCGGGACCGGTGCAGGACCGGGCGCGGGTCTCCGCCGAACAGGCCCGGCATATCGCCACGACGACGGACCGGCCCACTCTCGCGCACGCCGCCGACAGCGCCTTTATTCACGCCATGCATGTCGGCGCGGCGTGGATCATGCTCATCGCGCTTTTCGGCGCGGCTGTGCTGGCGATTGCTTTGCGCCCTGCCGGAAAGCAGCGGAATTCCTCTCCGAAGTCCCGTCCCGGGAAACAGCGGCTTCTGCCGTCGGGGTGATTACGGCTTGCGGGCCACCGCCCCGTACGCGTCGACCGCCGTCGCGTCCTCCGTCTCCGCGCGCCACCGCGTGACCTGCGTGACGCCGGGCTCCACCAGCTCCAGGCCGTCGAAGAAGGCGCCGATCTCCTCCACACTCCGTACGTAGTAGGGGATCGCGCCGCTCTTGTTGTACTCGTTCGACGCCGCGATCATGCCCTCGCTGGTGGCCGTGGAGTCGCTGATCACCAGGTAGCTCCCGGAGGGCAGACCGGCCATGATCCGCGAGACCAGGTCGCGGGCCTCCTTGTGGTCGGCGACGTGGCCGAGCGTGTTCAGGATGATCAGCGCCACCGGCTGGGAGAGGTCCAGCGTCTTCGCGGCCTCCCGCAGGATCGCCTCCGGCTCGTAGAGGTCGGCGTCGATGTACGCGGTCCCGCCCTCGGGCGTGCTGGTCAGCAGGGCCCGCGCGTGGGCGAGGACCAGCGGGTCGTTGTCGACGTAGACGATGCGCGAGTCCGGGGCCGCGCGCTGGGCGACCTCGTGCGTGTTGTCCGCCGTGGGCAGGCCCGTACCGATGTCCAGGAACTGCCGCACGCCCCGCTCCGTGGCCAGGTGGCGCACCGCGCGGCCCAGGAAGAGGCGGCTGGTGCGGGCCACGTCCACCAGGCCGGGGAAGATCTCCTTGATGTGGTCGCCCAGTTCGCGGTCCTTCTCGTAGTTGTCCTTGCCGCCCACGAAGTAGTTCCAGAAGCGTGCGGAGTGCGGCTTGCTGGTGTCGATGCGCGCGCGGACGTCGGCGGCGGAGCCGAGCTGGGGGTCGTTGTCTGACACGAGAAGCCTCCTGGAAACCTGTGTCGCGCTGGGTAGTTCGATGATCAAGCATCAATCTAGACGGTCACCCGCCCGGGTCAGTTGTCTGCCCCGCCCCGGCTGCTGATATCCAACTCCGCGGCCCGCAGCCCCGCTTGGAAACGTGACGTCGCGCCGAGCGCCGCCATCAGCTCCGCGACCCGTCTGCGGTACGTCCGCAACGACATGCCCAGCTCCCGCGCCGCCGCCTCGTCGGTGTGCCCCGCGCCCAGCGCCCGCAGGACGCGGCGGGCCTCCTCGCTCAGCGCGGGAGGCCGCGTCCGCCGGTACTCGGCCAGGTCGACGGCGGTCTCCCAGGCCGCGTACACCAGCGACCTGACCCCCTCGACGGCGTCGGGCGACCGGATCACCGTGTAGGTCCGCGTCCCCCGGACCGGGGCTCCGGCGAGGATCGCGACGCGCCGGTCGATGACGATCGCCTCGTGCACGAGCGGCGCCGCGGAGATCCGCACGTGCGCCCCCGACTCGGCGATCCTGACGAGCCGCGCCTCCGCCTCGGCGTCCGCGAGCGCCCGCGGCGTGTACAGCTTGCGCATCTCCAGGCCGCCCGGGACCAGCGGCGGCCTCCTGCCCCCGGCGAAGGCCGCGTTCACGCCCCGGGAGAACGTCACCAGGTCCGCCGCCGCGCACAGGAACTCCTCCCGCGCCCCGGTGAACAGGCTCCCCGCCCGGCGCACCAGCTCCCGCTCGCCGCGCAGCGACACGATCAGATCGGTGCTCGACGTGCTCGACGTGCTCGACGTGGGCCACGCGTGTGACGCGCTGGGTGAGTTCATCGGCGTACTCGGCATGATCCCGACAGTCTGCGACCGCGTACGCAAGGGGTCAACGTGGCAGCAAGTGGCCACGTGTTCGCGTACGGGGGACACGCGTCGGAGGATCTCGCCCATGACGACTACGAATGACCACCGGGGTGACCACCGGGATGACCTCACCGACCACGCGTCGGCCGCCGCCGGCCAGTACCTCCTCGGCGGCGAACTCCCCGTGCACCGCATGGGCTTCGGCGCGATGCGGCTGCCCGCCCCCCAGTGGGACGGCCCCGCCCACGACCCCGCCCGGGGGGTCGCCGTCCTGCGCCGCGCGGTCGAACTCGGCGTGAACCACATCGACACCGCGGCCTTCTACTTCTTCCAGGACATCGCGGCCAACGACCTCATCCGCACCGCCCTGCACCCCTACCCCGACGACCTGGTCATCGCCACCAAGGTCGGCCCCGGCCGCCTCCCGGACGGCAGCTGGATGGACCCGGCGGACCCCGCGGAGCTGCGCAAGGCCGTGCACCGCAACCTCCGCGAGCTGGGCCGCGACCACCTCGACCTGGTCTACCTGCGCTTCCTGGGCAGCGACGGGCCGGGCGAGGACCGCTTCGCCACCCTGGCGGCCCTGCGCGACGAGGGCGTGATCCGCCACCTCGGCGTCAGCAACGCCTCCCCGGAGCAGCTCGCCGAGGCGCGGACGATCGCCCCGGTCGCCGCCGTGCAGAACAGGTACAGCCCGCTGACCCGCACCGACGCCGAGCTGGTGGAGCTCTGCGCCCGGCAGGGCATCGCCTACGTGCCGTACTTCCCCTTCGGCGGCACCGGAGCCCCCGACCTCGCCCGCGTCGAGACCGTCGCGGCCCGCCACGGCGCCACCCCCGCACAGGTCGCCCTCGCCTGGCTGCTCGCCACCTCCCCGGCGATGCTGGCCATCCCGGGCACCTCGTCCCCGGCGCACCTGGAGGAGAACGTGGCGGCCGCCGCGCTCCGCCTCAGCTCCGAGGACCTCGCGGAACTGGACGCGGTCGGGGAGACTGAGAGGTAGTGCAACTCGGGGGAACGGCGCGCTGGCTACCAGACCTTTTCCACCCACTCCGGGTGGTCGATGAACGGGTTCCGGTTGTGCTGGAACCTGTCGAATATGACCTGGTTGCGGTTCTTCTCGAAGGCGTCCGGCGGGTCCTCGTCGCTCCACTGCTTCAGCACGGAGAGGCGGCCGATGGCGGGCGCGCTGCCGTTGTCCACCCGGTCGTTCGGCTCCAGGTCGGGGAATCCCCCCTCGCCGTCGTAGCGCACGGCCATGTAGAGGATCATGCGGGCCACATCGCCCTTGACCGCGTCGCGGGGCTCGAACGAGTCGCCGTCCGTGAGGTTGCCCGGGGCCCCGGCGACCGCGCCACCGCCGTTGTCGAAGTCCTTGTTGCCCCGGATGCTGTTGACCGTGACGTCCTCGGGGCGCAGATGGTGGATGTCCGTACCGGGCCCGGTCGCCGTGCCGAAGTCGCCGTGGGACTTGGCCCAGACGTGCTCGCGGTTCCAGTCGCCCTTGTCGCCGCCGCTGCTGCTCTTGCTCCGCGAGGTGCCGGTGTAGAGCAGGATCACGTTCGCGCTGTTGGCGGGGTCCTGGTCGGTGGTCTTCAGGGCGTTCCAGACCTGGTCGTACGAGAGTCTGGTCTGGTCGCTGATGATGGTGTGCAGCGCGGACTTCAGCTCGGGACCGGTCTTGCCGAGCGCGTCCTGGTAGTACGTGTCGTCATACGGGGTGGCCGTGGAGGTGGTGGCCGTGGCCGCGGCGGGCACGGTGATGCCGACGAGCACGGCGGCGGCGGACAGGGCCAGGATCTTCCAGCGGCGTACGCGCGGGACGGGCATGTGGGGGTGTGTCCTTTCCCGGAGGCCTCGCGTGCCGTGCGCCCGCCAAGGGGCGCCCGGTCTACGCGAGTTGACTGATCAACCATCGGGAGGGTGGCACGGATGTACGTACGGCCGTGTGAACGGTGTGGGTCGGTTGCGTAAAGGTGTCATGTACTCGGCAGTGTCGCCCCACCGGCCACCGCGGGCGCCCGCGCCGAGGGGGCGGTGAGGGTTCAGAGCCCGAGCCGCGCCGGGTCGGCCGCCAGCGCCCTGAAGTACTCACGCGGATCCGCCACCATCCGCCGCTCCTTGAGGTCCAGCAGCCCGCCGAGGGACGAGACCGTCGCGGCGACCGTGCCGTCCGACTTCGTGATGGTCTGCTCGACACCGAACGTCTTGCGCTCACCCCATATGAACGCGCAGCTCACCGCCGTCTCGTCGCCCGCGCGCAGCTCGCTGAGATAGCGGACGGTGTTCTCCAGGACCACCGGGCCGACGCCCTTGTCGAGGAGGTCGGCCTGCGCGATGCCGGCCGCGCGCAGCAGCGACCAGCGGGCGTGCTCGGCGTACTGGAGGTAGACGGCCTGGTTGAGGTGCCCCTGCGAGTCCGTCTCGTACCCACGGACGCCGATGCTCACGGAAAACGGCTCTGCCACGGTGTTCCCTTCGTTCCCTTCGACCTGGACTTCGGAGTGTTCTTGCGGGGTGCGGTTCACGTCCGCCTCGGGGAGGCCAGAAGATAGCGCGCGCCGCCGCGCGGCCCCGCGTGCTCACCGGCCTGCCAGCCCGCCCGCTCCAGCGCCGCCGCGCAGGCCCGCAGCCCGTCCGGGGACGGCTCGCGCACGGCGACGGCCTCGGGCTGCGGGGTGCCCGACACCTCGTAGCCGTCATGGCGGCCGGGACGGGCGGGAGGCAGGCCGGCCGCCTCCAGGGCCAGGGCCGCCGCCTGCACGAGATGCGTACGCTCCCACGCGCAGGGGCGGTCGCGGGCGCCGTCGGTGTTCGTCATCCGGCGCAGCTCCACCAGGCCCTCCCAGGCGCTGCGGACCTCCCGCGCCCGGGCGGGGCCCTCGCTCCCGGACACGGAGGTCTCCGTGCCGGTGCGGGCGGCGAAGACGCCGGGCGCCGCGGCCGGTTCGGCCGGTGGGGGAGCGGGCTCCGGAGCCTGCGGGGAGCCGGCCCCGTCGCGCAGGCGATGGCCCGCGGGCGTCAGGAAATACGCGTGCGGCGGCCTGGGATGGCGGAAGGCAAGACGGGCCCGCACCAGGCCCGTCAGCTGGGCCTCGGGGCCGGACAGGCGGCCGGTCTCCGGGTCCGCGGCCTCGATGATCCGCCGCTGAGCAACCGTGGGTGGCTTCACCGCGCATGCGCCCCTTCCCGCGTCGGTCTGCGTCAACTGCTACCGATGGTGCCCTGTGCCACTGACATCAGGAGCTCCAGCACCCGCCGGTCGTCGTCCGCGTCCGCCCGTTCCGCGGGGGTTCCGGGGTAGGTGTCCAGGAGTACGTCCGTCGCGCCCAGCTCCGCCAGGGTCTCCAGGTCGCCCCGGATCCGGTCGACGCTGCCGTGCCCGAGCGGACGGTCGGCGGTGTCCCGCCGGTCGCCGAGCCGGATCTGGAGGCGCGGCGCGAGATCCGGCGCGGGGCGGCCCGCGGCCTCGGCCTCCGCCGCGATGCGGGGCAGCGCCGTGCGCAGCGCGTCCCGCGTCGGCATGAACGGATGCCAGGCCTCACCGAGGCGGGCCGCGCGGCGCTGCGCCGCCGGGGAGTTGCCGCCGACCCAGACCGGCAGGTGGGGGCGGGTAGCGGGGGCCGGGGCGGTGCGGACACCCTCGTACGAGACATACGTGCCCCGGAAGGACGTCGGGTCCTCGCGCCAGGCGGCGCGGATCGCCGTGAGGTACTCGTCGGTGATCGCGCCGCGCTCGCGGAAGGGGACGCCGAGCACCTCGTACTCGGCGGCGGACCAGCCCACTCCGGCGCCGAGGATGAACCCGGCGGCGTTGAGCCGGTCGATGTTGGCGGCGAGCCGCGCGGTCTGCAAGGGGTGCCGGTAGGGGATCACGGTGATCGTGGTGCCGAGCCGCAGCCCCGGCACGCGCCCCGCGAGGTGCGCGGCGAGCACGAACTGGTCGTAGAACGGCGCCGGAAAGACCTCGTGGACGTCGGGGGTCACCGCGATGTGGTCGGAGATCATCGCGAACTCGAAGCCGAGTTCACGGGCGTCGGTGGCCTGCCGCACGAGGGAGTCGGGGGTGGTGCCGGAGCCGAAGTTGATGAGGTTCACGCCGTATCGCATGACGGCAGTCTTGGTGACCAAGGGCGCGGGTGTCGAATCCCGCCGCGCGTTTCACAGCGCGCCGCGCGGCTCTCGAACTCCGCTGCCCGCGGCGCCCGTTGCCGACGGGCGCCGCCCGGCCCTGCCTCGTCGGGGCGCCGCCCGGCACCCGCCCCGTCCTACGGGCGGAGGTTCCAGCTCGCCACCACCGGGCGTCCGTGCTCCGTGCTCAGCCGGCTGACCGTGCCCGTCGCGAGGAGGAACATCGAGCCGCCCGACGCGGGCAGGCCCAGGCGCCGGGCCGCAAGGACGCGCAGGAAGTGGCTGTGGGCGAAGAGGACCACGTTGCCCTCGCTGTTGGCGAGCGCCGCGTCCACCTTGGCCAGCATGCGGTCGGCGCGCTCGCCCACCTGCTCCGGGCTCTCGCCGGGGTGCTCCGGCGGGCCCGGGGCGACACCGTCGGTGAAGAGGTACCAGTCGGGCCGCGTGCGGTGGATCTCCACGGTCGTGACGCCCTCGTACGCGCCGTACTCCCACTCGCGCAGATCCGGGTCGACGTACGCGCCGGGGAACCCGGCCAGCTCCGCGGTCTCCCGCGAGCGGATCCGCGGACTCGTGAACGCCGCGCCGATCCGGAACCGGTCGAGGAGCGGGGCCAGCGAGCGGGCCTGCTCCCTGCCGTTGTCCGTCAGGGGGATGTCCGTCCAGCTGGTGTGCTGCCCGGTGAGGGCCCACGACGTCTCGCCGTGCCGGACGAGGAGCAGATCGCCCATGGTCGCGCCATTCCTGTTCTTCCGGTGGTGGCCGGACCGTGCGGCCCGGCCACCACCGAGACTGCCACGCCGCGCGGGCCACGCGCGTGGCGGCCCCGCCGAGGAGCCCCTACAGGCCCTGGGGTACTCGCGCGGGGCGGCCCGAGCCGCGGGTCAGGGCGTATCCGCCGACGCCCGCGAGCGCCGCGAGAATGCCGCCGGCCGCCGTCCAGAGCCAGCGCGAGGACCACCAGCCGGAAGCCCAGCCGTCCTCCGGCTCGGTGGCGGCGGCGGGCCGCTGCCGGTCCGAACCCGCGCCCGGCACCAGCGGCTCCGCGAGCGCCCCGTCGACCGCCTGCGCGCCGCCCGCGTCGGTCGTGGTGACCTTCGCCTCGGCCCGCACGGGCAGCCCCAGATCGTCGGCCTTCAGGTCGGTGACCGTGAGCCGCAGGTAGTACGTGCCCGGCAGCGGATCGTTCGCCCACTGCTCCGACCAGGCCCTGACGGTGCGCAGCGTGCAGGACAGCGAGACCGACCCGGCGTCCTGCGCGGCCGTCCTGGTCGGCGTGCCGAGCCGGCAGGCCTGGCGGCGCCGCAGACCGTCGTACACATCGACCCGCCAGGTGGACGCGGCGTGCCGCGCGGCCGCGTCGGGGAGCTTCACCGTGGCGTGCACGGTGGCCCGCTGCCCGGCGTCCACCGGGAACGCCCAGTACAGGTAGTCGCCCGTGGACGCCTCCGCGGTGGCCTCCTGGTCGGGGCGGATCGCGGTGGCGGTACGGAAGGAGGTACCGGCCTCGGACGGGGCGTCGCCCTTGTCGTCGTCGGCGGCGGCGACTCCGGGGAAGGCCAGCAGGGCGGTCGCGGCCAGCACGGCCGCCCGTCCCGTCACCCGTCCCCTCACACGTGAACGTGTCGTACGCATCAGTTGGTCCTCCAGACCGCGAAGCGCCAGCGGGACAGCCAGCCCCAGACCAGACCGGCGACGAAGCCGACCAGTACGAGCAGACCCAGCAGCCACCAGCCGTGGCCGAGCCCGAAGGAGGCGACATCCGAGGGCTCGTCGGGTGAGTCGACCAGGTCGACGGCCAGCTCGACCGGCAGACCCGGCGTGGTCTTCACCGAGGCGGGCGCGGAGAAGGAGTTGCTGACACGCAGACAGACGGTCTCCGTGGCGCCGTACTTGTCGTCCTCGTCCATGTCGTCCGCTTCCGGCTTCGGATAGCGCAGACCCGTCGAGATCACGTCCGTACGACCGTCGCCGGACTCCTGGCCGCGTACGATCTCGCGGCCGCCCGGGGTCTCGGCGCGCAGCAGCACGCCGTAGTCCTGGTTGACGGCGCGGTCGGCCGACACGCTCACGGAGGCGCGCAGCTCCTTGCCCGCGGGCACGTCCACGCGGTACCAGCGGTGCTCGCCGAACTTCTCGCGGTCGGTGTAGAGACCGGACTTCAGCCGGGGCGCGTCCGTGCACTGAGCCGCGCCCTCGGCCTCCACCGGGGTGACGACCGGATCGGCGGCGCGGTCCACCAACTGCTTGACACGACCCGCCAGTTCGTCGGTGTGCCGGATCGAGGTGTACGTCCCGCCGGTGGCTTCCGCGATGCAGCTCAGCTGTTCGCGGGTCTTGGCGTCCGGCACCAGGCCGAGGGTGTCGATGGTGAGGTGGATGCCCTTGGCGGAGATCTCCCGGGCCACCACGCACGGGTCGAGCGGCCGGCAGGTGTCCTCGCCGTCGGATATCAGCACGATGCGGCGGCTGCGCTCCGCGGTGTCGTCCGTCAGGTCGTCGGCCGCCTTGAGCAGCGTCGGGCCGATCGGGGTCCAGCCGGTCGGCGCGAGGGTCGCCACGGCGGTCTTCGCGTCGGTGCGGCCCGCCTTGTCGAGCCGCTCCACGGGGTAGAGCAGCTCGGTGTCCTTGCAGCCCGTCCTGCGGTCGTCGCCGCGGTAGTTGGCGCCGAGGGTGCGGATGCCGAGCGCGACCTCGTCCGGCGTGGCGTCCAGGACCTCGTTGAACGCCTGCTTGGCCGCGGCCATGCGGGACTCGCCGTCGATGTCGCGGGCGCGCATGGAGCCGCTGACGTCGAGGACCAGCTCGACCTTGGGGGAGGGCTGCGCCGGTTCGTCGTCGTCATCGGCGGCCGCGGCGGGGCCTGCCGTGACGAGTCCGGCGGTCAGGGCGGCGAGCAGGGCGATGACCCAGGCCGCCGGCCGTTGTCTTGTGATCATCGCCGGATACTATTGATCTTGGGGGGCATCCCCCAAAACGGGCGGTCGGGCCGCGCCCCCGAAGGGGCGCGGGGAACTGCGCGACCAGCCACGACGGCCCCGCGGACTCCGACCGGCCCACCAGAACAGCGCTCAGCGCTCAGCGTTCAGCGTTTGAGCTCGCGGCCCCCGAACGCCCCGGTCCCGTCCGCCTGCTTCCACCAGATCTCCAACGCCGTCTGATCCATCACCCTCCAGTCGGGCGTCGCCAGGACCAGCGCGTCGCCGAGGCGGCGGCCGAGGTCCACCATCGTGCGTCCGCAGGGCGTGCGGTCACTGTCGTACGCGTCCAGGGCCTGCGCCCACGTGTCCGCCGTCGTGAGGGCGGACTCCAGGACCGTCGCGTCCTGGAGCGCCTTGACCGCGCCCGCGCCGGTATGCGGCCGGGCCACCGCCGCCGCGTCGCCCACCAGCAGGACGCGGTCCGTCGCGCACCGGGGCGCCGTGAAGTCGTACATGGGCTGGAGGAACAGCTCGCCGGGCGCCGTCGCGCGTACCAGTGCGCCCCAGTAGGGCGGGAGGAGGTCGTCGGCGACGTACCCGAGGTGCGTGGCGAGCGCCTCGGTGAGCCCGCCCGGCGGCAGGCTGGTCGGCCCGGTGAGCCGCAGGTCGAGGCCGAGCCCGAGGTCGAGGTCCGGGGGCGGCGCGGTGTAGAGGACCCAGTTGACACGGTGGCCGCCGACGCCGTCGGGGATGCGGTAGAAGATGACATGACCGCCGGGGAAGACGACGTACGCGCAGTCGTCGTCCGCCCACAGCCCCGGGTCGGCGAGCCGGGCCGCGGGATAGGCGCCGCGCCAGGCGAGATACCCGGCGTAGGCGGGGCGTACGTCGCCGAAGGCGGAGGTGCGGGCCACCGAGCGGTAGCCGTCGGCGCCGACGACGAGGTCGAAGCGTTCGGTGCCGTCCGCCGTCTCGACGAGGGTGCCGTCGGGGCCGGGGCGCAGCGCCTCCACGGGTGTGCCCGCACGGAAGACCGCCGTCGGCGGCACCCGGCCGCGCAACTCCCGCCACAGAGGGCCCCAGTTGTACGTGCGGAACGGGAACGGCATCACGCCGATCTCCCGGCCCAGCGGGGCGGCCGCGGCATCGCGCACGTACCAGCGGCGGCGCACTATCCGCACCCACGGCATGCCCGCGTCCATGTACCCGGCCGACTCCAGCTCCGCGTACCGCGCGTCGTGCACCGCGAGCCCCACCCCGCGCTCCGCCAGATCACCGCCCGCGCGCTCGTACACGGTGACCTCGTCGGCACCCCCACGGCAGGCGGCCAGCGCCGCCGCGCATCCGGCGACGCTGCCACCCACGACAGCGACCTTGCCCCCACGCGTCATGGGGGCCATCTTGGCAGCGGGGCGGAGCGCCTGTCAGCGCAGCGAGACACCTCGTCCGGCGAAGAACGGCTCGAACTCGTCGGCGGACATCGAGGCGGTGCGGGTCGCCGCGTCGACGCCCGACGGGTTGTGGAGGTGCAGCCGCCCGTCGGCCGTACGGCCGGTGAGCAGCACCAGGTGACCGCCGCGGCCCGGCGCGGGGCGGTGCGGGCGGCGGATCTCGAAGTGCACGGAGGCGATGACCTGCCGCCCCTCGTCGAGGAGCGTGCCGATCTCCTCGACGGACAGATGCCGGTGGACGGCGGCGTCCACGCCGTGCGCCTCGCGCGCGTACGCGGCGAAGGGGGCGTAGATCATCCCCCGGATCACTCCGTCGACCTCGGTGTAGGCGCCGTACTTCAGCGCGCCGTCCCGCAGTTCGAAGAGAGAGGGGGCACAGGGGCCGAGGGCCATTTGGAAACAGGTCATGCCGCAGAGGTGGCCGCACCAGCGGGCGTAGTCGTCCAGGGTGACCGCGCCCGAGTCGCGCCAGGCCGGGTCCGCGGCCCGGTCGAACTCCTCGTACACGATGGGCCCGACGAGTTCGGGCGAGGCGAACTGGGTGCGCGAGGGGGTTCGGCAGGTGGTGCAGAGGGTCATGTCGCTCCCGGCAGGCCGTGGTGAGGTCACTGACGATAACCGCTCAAGAAGCGGCCGATGCGGCTGATCGCCGCGTCGAGGTCGTCGGCGTGGGGGAGGGTGAGGATGCGGAAGTGGTCGGGGCGGGGCCAGTTGAAGCCGGTGCCCTGGACCACCTGGATCTTCTCCTGGAGAAGGAGGTCCAGGACGAACTTCTCGTCGTCGTGGATCGGATGGACCTTCGGGTCCAGGCGCGGGAAGGCGTACAGCGCGCCCTTCGGCTTGACGCAGGAGACGCCGGGGATCTCGTTCAGCTTCTCCCAGGCCCGGTCCCGCTGCTCGCGCAGCCGCCCGCCCGGCGCGGTGAGTTCGCGGATGGACTGGCGTCCGCCGAGCGCGGCCTGGATGGCGTACTGCGCGGGCGCGTTGGGGCACAGCCGCATGGAGGCGAGCATCGTCAGACCCTCCAGATAGTTCCGCGCGTGCTGCCGCGGGCCGGTGACGACCAGCCAGCCGGACCGGAATCCGGCCACGCGGTACGTCTTCGACAGGCCGCAGAAGGTGAGGACGACGAGGTCGGGGGCGAGGGCGGCGACGCTGTGGTGCACGGCGTCGTCGTACAGGATCTGGTCGTAGATCTCGTCGGCGAAGACCATCAGGCCGTGCCGCCGGGCGAGATCGAGGATGCCCTCCAGGATCTCCTTCGGATAGACCGCGCCCGTGGGATTGTTGGGGTTGATGATCACGACGGCCTTGGTCCGGTCGGTGATCTTCGACGCCATGTCGTCGAGGTCGGGGTACCAGTCCGCGGACTCGTCGCACACATAGTGGACGGCCTTGCCTCCGGAGAGGGCCGTCACGGCGGTCCACAGGGGGAAGTCGGGGGCGGGGATGAGGATTTCGTCCCCGTCCTCCAGAAGAGCCTGCACCGCCATGGTGACCAGCTCGGACACGCCGTTGCCGAGGAAGACGTCGTCTACGGAGACCTCGTCGAGGCCGAGCACCTGATAGCGCTGGGCGACGGCGCGCCGGGCGGAGAGGACGCCGCGCGAGTCCGTGTAGCCGTGCGCGTTCGGCAGCATCCGGATCATGTCCTGGACGATCTCCTCGGGCGCTTCGAAGCCGAAGAGCGCCGGATTGCCCGTGTTCAGCCTGAGGACGCTGTGGCCCGCCTCCTCCAGGGCGTTGGCGTGCTCGATGACGGGGCCCCGGATCTCGTAACAGACCTCGCTGAGCTTGC
Organism: Streptomyces sp. NPDC003032; assembly: GCF_053591415.1. Lineage (NCBI taxonomy): Bacteria > Bacillati > Actinomycetota > Actinomycetes > Kitasatosporales > Streptomycetaceae > Streptomyces > Streptomyces sp. NPDC003032. Next base: position 182,263 of record NZ_JBSFTT010000016.1, read on the forward strand.
TCGACTGCCGGAACTCCATGTGGTGCGCCTCCCGTGACGTGAGTTACTTGGTTTTACCAAGTCACACCTTGGAAAGTCCAACATCTTGTTTAGACTGCGTCACATGTCACCTCGCCGAAGCTACGACCAGTACTGCGCGGCAGCCCGTGCCCTGGACGCCGTGGGCGACCGCTGGACCCTGTTGGTCGTCAGGGAGCTGCTGGTAGGCCCCCGCCGCTACACCGACCTGCACGCGGACCTGCCGGGCGTCAGTACGGACGTCCTCGCCTCGCGCCTGAAGGACATGGAGCAGCAGGGCCTGACCACCCGCCGCCGACTGCCCCCGCCCGCGGCGGCGTACGTCTACGAACTCACCCCCACCGGCCGGGGGTTGCTGCCAGTCCTGGAAGCCCTCGCCGCCTGGGGCGCACACGGCCTCGAAGAGCGCAGGTCCACGGACGCGGTGCGCGCCCACTGGTTCGCGCTCCCGCTGCTGCGGAGCCTCGCGCGGACGGGGGCCGAGGGCCTGGTGGAGGTACGGCTCGACGAGGGCCGCTTCCATGTACGCCTCGCGGAGGGCACCGACATCTACGGCGACGGCCCCGCCCCGGCCGAGCCCGACGCCACCCTCACCCTGGACGCCGCCACGTGCGTGGCGGTGAGCCGCGGCGAACTCACCGTCGGCCAGGGCGTACGGGACGGCCGGATCGAGCTTTCCGGCGAGGGGCTCACGGCGAAGGCGCTGCGCGCGTCGTGAGCATTCGTCCACGGTTCCGCTGACTAGCTGACTAGCTGACTAGCTGACTAAGGGAGGGGCTTGGTAATGGAGAGAGACCGAAGACGCGGTACCGCCATGGCAGTGGCAGGCGTGCTGAGTCTGTTGTTGGCCGGCTGCGCCGGGCGCGCACCGGCGGCGACGGCCCCGGCCGTCAAGGAACGCGTGTCCCAAAAACAACCGTATGCGGGAGCGGAGAAGTTGCCGGAGAGACTGGCCTCCGACGGCACGACGATCGTGGTGGGGGACCCCGGCGCGAGGAACAAGGTTCGGGTGTACGAGGATCCCCGGTGTCCGGTGGTGGAGGAATTCGAGAGCACCGGAGGCGCGTCGGTGCTTCGGGAGAAGACGGTCGGTCGCGAAGCAAGGACGGAGTACACCTTCGCTTCGTTTCTCGATGATCGGGCGGGTGGAGACGGATCAAAGCGCGCGGTCAACGCGTTGCGGGCTGCTCTGGAAGAGGGCAAGTTCGTGGAGTATCACGAGGTGTTGTTCCGCGACCAGGCCGATGTCGAGGCTGAAGGGGGCTTCACGACTGACGCCCTGCTCGCTCTCGCCGACGAGGTGGAGGACCTGCGCGGCAAGAGCTTCGACCGGGCGGTCAGAACGATGAGGTACGCGGAGTTCGTCACGGCTTCTCAAGGCGCGTATGACAGCGCCAATGGCGATGAACCTCTGGGCCCAGGAACTCCGACCGTTGTGATCAATGGTCGCCAAGTACCTGAGAAGCTGCGCGGAGCGCTCTTCGACAAGGATCTTTTCCCCCTTCTCTTGCCGCCCGCTCGCTAACTGCCTATGACAAGTCGCGGCCGCAGAGGGTGGGCGCGAACTGAACCGGACCAGCGCCGCCCGGGGCCGCCCCTGCATTTGCGGGGACCACAGGCCGTGACGGCTGTGCCGTCGTTATGAAGGAAGGGCCGAGTGCTCTCTTGCCTTCGTCGGCATAGCCGCAGCCCTCATCAGCTACCGCGTCCATGCTGGGGGCAGGGGAATCCGTGGTGTCGTGACGTTGATGTTGCGCCCGCTTGGTCCATGGGCCGGGAATGGCCAAAGCTGCCAGCAGATTCGCCGTCCGTTCTCATCGCCCAGGTCGCCGGGACCAAGTCTGGAGGCATGAGAGTGGAGCCGAGCCTGCCGTCCTCGGTCTGACCATGCCGTTGAACCCCTGGGACCCCCGCCCGTCCGGGCAGAGTCGACCGGACGGGCGGGGGCGCGTCAGAAGGGGGCGGCGGGGGTTATGAAGGCGGTGTGCCCCAGGTCAGTGTGGTGCCGAGGTAGGCGGGGATCGTCGGGGCGTCGGCGTACGACGTGCCCGTGGTGCGGCTGTAGTCGCCGACCTCGTTGAACGCCGACCAGTCGGACTTGTTCATTCGGAGCTGGATGTCACCGGTGTCCTTGCCGGCCGCCAGGGAGCCGCCGCTGAAGCCGACCTCCACGTAGGCGTCGGCTCCCGCTACCGGGGTGCTCAGCGGGACGACCTTGAGCTTGAGCCGGGAGCAGCCGACGGTCGCGTAGTCGCACACGGCGTTCACCGTGGACGAGCCGCCGTCCCGGGTGAAGTAGTAGCGGGCCGTGACCTTCGTCAGGTCCAGGGAGCCGCTGCCCGTGTTGACGATCCGCAGGCCGGGGCGGATGCCGTTGTCCGTGGCCGAGGAGTCGTTGTTCTTGTACCGGACCAACAGGTCGCCCGTCGGGTCGGGGTTTCCCCCGCCCGCGTCCGTGGTGACGCTCAGCGCGGCCGAGGACGCGGACGTGTTGCCCGCGGCGTCCCGCGCCCGGACGGTGTAGCTGTAGGCGGTGCTCGTGCTCAGCCCGGTGTCCGTGTACGTGGTGCCCGACACCGGTGACGCGGCGACCTTGGCGCCGTCGCGGTAGACGTCGTATCCGCTCACTCCCACGTTGTCGGTGGACGCCGTCCAGGCCAGCGAGACGCTGCTCGCGGTCTTCGCCGTGGCCTTCAGGCCCGTGGGCGCGCTGGGAGCGGTGGTGTCGCCCGGGTCGGTGCCGCCCCCGGGCACGGCCGGGTGGGCGTTCTTCACCAGCATCGCGAACTGGTCGTGGAACCAGTGCCCGGCCAGCGGTGCGTCCGGTAGCGCGCCGGTCTTGCTGTTGCCCGCGTTGGGCGCGGTGTAGTCCGGGTCGCACATCGGGTCCTGGCGCTTGCCCTCGTCGTTCGGGATCTCCTTGCTGGCCCCGTCGGACTCACCCGGCGGCTTGATCCACAGGAAGGCGTCCAGGTGCGAGTCCGGGTGGCTGGACGGCGCACTCTGCGGGGGCTGCCCCAGACCCGCGCCGTCGACGTTGCACCACAGACCGCGATGCGCGCGCCGGTCGGCCTTGGACTCGGTGACGTAGGTGTCGAGGGTGGTGCTTGTGCTCTCGGCGGTCGGCCGGGCGGAGCCGCCCCAGCCGTTGCGGGAGGTGTCGACGACCATGCCGGTGGAGGCCGGCCAGCCGGCCGCGACCAGGGCCCGGTGCAAGCTCTTGGTGAAGTCCGACTCGTCGAAGTTGGGGTTCCACTCGTAGAACTTGCCGGACTTGACCATGTTGCCGCCGACCGTCTTGTCGGGGTCGGTCAGGAACGGCTCTGCCAGCGGCGTGTAGTTGGAGACGTTCGTGATCAGCCCGTCGACGCTGCTCAGCCCGGCCGCGGTGCCCTTGGCGACGTCGGTGTACAGCTGCGCGGTCTGCGTCAGGTTCGTGTCCCAGCCGAGCCAGCCGGAGTGGGCGAAGTCCAGGTAGGTGTAGACGTTGGGGATGGCGTGCAGCTTGTCCAGGGCGTACTGGGCGGCCTTGACGTAGATGCCGCTGCTCTTGGCCTGGGCGCACTCCGGGTCGGCGGTGTTGGTCACCAGGTTCGGCAGCCCGTCCGGCTCGATGACCGTGGTGATGCGGATGTCCTCGTACTTCGGGTTCTTGAAGACGTCCGCGATGACGTCGATGTAGTCGCTCTTGTAGCGGTCGAGGCCGGCCTGGGTGAGCGGCAGTTCGCCGTTGGAGGCCAGGGACGCGCAGTCCCGGCCGGGCAGGTCGTACACGACGAACGTGGCCGTGATCGGCTGCCCGGGCTTCTTCTGGGCCAGCGCCAGGTCGAGGTGGTCGGCCAGGCTCTTGCGGCCGGCGTTGGCGTCGCCGCCGTGGATCGCCGCGATCCGGTCCAGCCAGACGGCGGTGGGATAGCTCTTGACCTTCTCCATCTTGGCCTTGAGCGCGGCGTCGGTGGTCTTGGCGATGGAACCCTCGACGCTGGTCGCGTAGTCCGGGTTGACGTAGAAGCTCGCCCCGGCGAACGGGTTGTCCACGTGTGCTTCCGCGGCGGCCGCGGGCTGTCCCGCGATCTGGCCGACCACCCCGAGCATCAGAGTGGCAAGTGCGGTGGCCAGGGCCGCTGACCGTCGTCGGCGCGAGCGCCACGGGCGTGGCTCGGCTGGTCTGTACGGGTCGGTCATCGTGTCTCCTCGGTTGTACGGTGCGGGTGGTGCCGGTCGTACGGTCAGGAGGGCGTCGGCGTGGGAGCCGTCGGCGTGGGAGTCGTCGGGCCGGGCTACGGATTCCGTGTGGTGGGGTAGGACAGGCCGTAGCCGTACGGGAAGAGCGGGGTCTTGCCGTCGCCGTCGTTGATGGGCTGCTGCGAGGCGCTGTTCATCCACGTCACCGGCAGCTTGCCGGTCGGGGCGTACGCGCCGAACAGCACGTCCGACACGCCGTTGCCCTCGGTGCCCGGCAACCACGCGGCCAACAGGGCCTTCCAGTCGGGCAGTTGCGCGGTGATGTCGAGCGGACGCCCGGAGACCAGGACCACCACGACGGGCACACCGCTCGCCTTGAGCCTGGCGAGGGTCTGGATGTCCTCCTGGTCAAGGCCCATGCCGCCAGGCCGGTCCCCCCGCCCCTCGGCGTACGGCGTCTCGCCGACGACGGCCACCGCGGCCGTGTAGCTGCCGTCGATCCCGTTGCCGTAGCGGTCGTAGGTGACCCGGGAGGAGTCGGTGACGGTCGACCGGATGCCCTGGAGGATCGTGGTGCCGGGCGTGATGGCTCCGCTGCGGCCCTGCCAGCTCATGGTCCAGCCGCCGCTCTGGTTGCCGATGTCGTCGGCGGACTTGCCGGCCACGAACAGCTTCGCGTTCCTCGCCAGCGGCAGGACGCCGCCACTGTTCTTCAGCAGCACCTGCGAGGCGCGTACGGCCTGCCGGGCCAGGGCGCGGTGCTCGGCGGAGCCGACTCCGGAGGTGTACGAGCGGTCGGTGAACGGACGCTCGAAGAGGCCCAGTTGGAACTTCTTGGTCAGGATGCGTCGGTTGGCGTCGTCGACGCGGGCCTGCGGGATCCGGCCGGCGCTCACCTCGCCGCGCAGCAGGGTGAGGAACTTCCTGTAGTCGTGCGGGACCATCACCATGTCGACGCCAGCGTTGACGGCCCTGGTGATCTCGGCGCCGGTGAAGCCGCTCTGCCCGTCGAGCTGGTCGACCGCGGCCCAGTCGGAGACGACGAAGCCGTCGAAGCCGAGTTCGCCCTTGAGCACGTCGGTGACCAGGTACTTGTGGGCGTGCGATCGCACGCCGTTCCAGCTGCTGTACGAGAGCATCATCGAGCCCACGCCCCGCCGCACCGCCTCCTTGAACGGAGGCAGATGGACGGCGCGCAGCTCGGCCTCGGACAGCTCCGTGTTGCCCTGGTCGACGCCGCCGGTGGTGCCGCCGTCACCGAGGTAGTGCTTGGCGGTGGCGAGCACCGAGGCCGGGTCCGTGCCCAGGGTCCCGCCCTGCATCCCGGTGACGAACGTCGTCATGGAGGTGGCCAGTTCGGGCTTCTCGCCGAACGATTCGTAGGTCCGTCCCCACCGGTCGTCGCGGGCCACGCACAGGCAGGGCGCGAAGTCCCAGTCGATGCCGGTGCCCGCCATCTCCTCGGCCACCGTGCGGCCGACGCGCTGGACGAGGGCGGGGTCGCGGGTGGCGCCGAGGCCGATGTTGTGCGGGAAGATCGTGGCGCCGCGTACCGCGTTGTGGCCGTGCACCGCGTCGATGCCGTAGATCATCGGGATGCCGAGCGGGGTCGTCCGAGCGGTGCGCTGAAGTGCGTCGTAGGTGTCCGCCCACGTCTGGGCGTTGTTGGGGCTGACGGTGGAGTCACCCCCGGAGAGCACCGATCCGATGCGGTAGGTGGCGAGGTCGGAGGACGGGACGAGCGCGTCCTTCTCGATCTGCGTCATCTGGCCGATCTTGTCGTCGAGCGTCATCCGGGACAGCAGATCGGCGACGCGCTCGGGCACCGGCAGGGAAGGGTCCTGGTAGGGGAACGCGGCGGCGGCGACGGAAGGTTCGGAAGGCGGGGCGGCGGCGGTCAGCCCGGTCAGGGACAGCGCCACGGCGCACAACGCGGCGACGATCACCGGGCGTGGGCGGCGGGGGGACGACGAGCGGTTCATGCGGGCAGGCCTTTCCGGGACGGTCAGGGCCGGGGGAGTCCCGGGGCCCGCCCTGTTGGCGCAGGGAGGAAGAGCGGGCCCCGGAGCGGGCGGGACGCGGCGGGCTCACCGGCCCGCCGGCCGGGTCACGCGACGGCGCAGGAGGTGCCGTTCAGGCTGAAGGCGGCCGGTTTGGCGAACGCGCCGCTGTAAGTCCCCTGGAAACCGAACGACTGGCTGCCGCCCGGCGCGATCCGCGCGTTGTGGGACAGGCCGCTCGCCGTGACCGCCCCCGAGGACGGGGTGACGGACGCGTTCCAGGCGTTGGTTACCCGCTGGCCGGAGGGCAGGGTGAAGGCCAGCTTCCAGTTGTCGACGGCTGCCGAACCGGTGTTGCCCACGGTGATGTCGGCGCTGAAGCCGCCCTGCCAGGTGTTCGTGCCGTACGCCACCTTGCACGCGACCGGGCCGCCGGGGTCCGGGTCGGTGCCACCGATGTTGACGGTCGACGAGAAGGAGTTCACCGAAAGGCCCGCGCCGTTCTGCCAGGGCTCGAAACCGGCCTGAACACTCGTCAGGTACCAGTCGTCCTCAGCCATGCCGCGAGTGACGGCCTGCCGGACGAAGTCCATGACGTCGAAGCTCCAGCTGGTGATCGCCGACGGGGCGACGAAGGACAGCACGTCGTTGCCGCCGTTGTTGCCCGACCACACCTGCCAGGTGCGCCCGGCCACGGTGGCCGTCCCCACCTGTGAGCCGATGGGCTGGATCGGACCCACCTTGTTGGACCAGATCATGATCTCGGTCCGGTTCACACCGTCCTTGCGCGGCGTCGGGTCGAGCCAGATGTCGTACGAGGCGTTGTAGACGGCGTTGCTGACATAGCCGTACGAGATGCTGGTGGGCGCGCTGGATACGGTGCTGAGCTGCGCCGGAAGGTTGGTGCCCGGTGAACAGTTGGTGTAGTGGCAGCCGTTGAAGATGGACGGGTACGACTTGGGGGCACCGTTCGTCGGCACGGAACCGTCGGCCCGGGTGACCTTGAAGCCCGTGTCCGTGGCGGAGACGCACTGCGTTTCGCTGGTGCCCCAGCGGTTGTTCTGGACGACGTAGCGCCCCTGGACCGTGGTCGATCCGAACGGTTCGCAGATCGTGGTGTCGGCCTGCGCCGGTGCCGCCGTGGTGACCAGCGCGGCGACGACGGCGAGAGCCGTGAGGAGCGTTCCCAACAGTCCGCGCAGGGTGCGGATGTGCTGCGGTGACGATCGCATGCGGGGGCCTCTCGTGAGAGTGCGGGGGGCGAACCAGCGGGAGCGCTCCCCTCTCCCCCGTAATGGGAGCGCTCCCACTTGTGGTTCGGTCGTGGACTCTAAGAGGCTCACATGCCCCTGACAAGGGTGCGCACAGCGACCCGTCGAAGGAATTTCGAAGGCCCAGGTCAAGTGCGTTGCTCAAGAAGGAGGTTCAGGGGGCTTCACGACTTGGGAGCGCTCCCGGAGCCGCCGGGGAGACGCTACGTATGCCAAAAGGAGACGGACGGGTCGGGGCAGGTCAGGCGGAGTCGCGGAGCACCAGCTCCGTGCGCAGGATGACGTGCCGCCAGGCCACCGCCGAGTCCTCCATCTCCTCCAGGAGCAGCCGCACCATGGTCCGGCCGATCTCCTCGATCGGCTGGCGCACCGTCGTCAACTTGGGATCCGTGTGCTGCGCCAGCAGGAAGTCGTCGAACCCGATCACCGCGACGTCCTGCGGCACCCGGCGGCCCGCCGCGCGCAGGGCGTTCAGCGCTCCGGCGGCCATGGTGTCCGATGCGGCGAAGACGGCGTCGATCCCCGGTTCCCGCGCGATGATCTCGGCCATCGCCCCGCGTCCGCTCTGCTCGGTGAAGTCTCCTTCGACGACCCAGGACGGCCTGATGTCGACGCCCGCGCGGTTCAGCGCCTCGCGGTAGCCGCGCAACCGGCACTGGGCGACGTACATGTCCAGCGGCCCGGTGATGGTCGCGATCGCGCCGCGGCCGCTGCCCAGCAGGTGGTCGACGGCGCTCCGGGCGCCCCCGGTGTTGTCCGCGTCGACATAGGTGATGCTCTCGTCGCCCGAGCGCCGTCCCAGCATGACGGTGGGCAGCCCCGCGTCCGCGAGCATGTCGGGCAGCGGGTCCTGGTCGTGCACGGACATCAGCAGCACGCCGTCGACCCGGCCGCCGCGCGCGTACTCCACGAAGCGCCGCCGCTCGTCGTCCGTGCGCACCTGGGTGAGCAGCAGCTGCATCTTGGTGTCGGTCAGCGCGTCCCCGACGGAGCGGATGGTCTCCGAGAAGAAGGGCTCCCCGAACTTCCGCCAGTCCGGTTCCGTCATGACCAGGGCGACCGCGTCCGCGCGACGCCCGGCCAGCGAACGGGCCGCCAGATTGGGCACGTACCCCAGCTCGGCGATGGCGTGCTGCACGGCGCGGCGGGTCGAATCCTTCACGCCCGCCACGTTGTTGATGACACGGGAGACGGTGCCCCGCCCCACACCGGCGAGCGCGGCCACCTCCTCCAGGGTCGGCGCCGTGCCGGGGCGCTGCTTGCCCATGACCGTCTCCCCCCACCCACGAGAAGATCCGATCCTACGGCCAGGGCCGGCCGCGATCGACCAGTCCTGGCCCGCTGCGAGTCGCGGTGGTCAGCGGCCGACGGCGCAGGCGTCCCCGTCGAGTGTGAACCGCGGCGGCGCCGACGAGTCACCGGTGTGGTCGGCGAGGTAGCCGAGGGTGACGCTCGCGCCAGGAGCGATCGTGGCGTTGTGAGGGGCGTTGGTGGCCGTGATGGTGTTGCTTCCCTGGGTGAGGTCGGTGTTCCAGTCGGAGATGACGGTCTGCCCGAGGGCCAGCGGGAACTCCAGTGTCCAGCCGTTCACGGGGGTCCTGCCGGTGTTGGTGACGGTGAGGTCGACCGTCGTGCCGGTGCCCCAGGTCTTCACGGTGCGGTCCACGCGGCAGGTGGGTTCCTCCCGTGCGAAGGACACGCGGTGCAGGCCGCCGGGCAGGTCGTTGACCACGTAGAACTCCCCGTCGACGGTGGTGCCGACCGATGTCACCTGGGTGGGCATCTCGCCGATCTCGGCCTGCTCGTAGCCGCCTTCGCCGTCGGGGCGCAGGGCCCAGACCGTGGACGAGCAGTAGTCGGTGGCGATGTACGTGCCGCCGACGAGATCGGCGTGTTTCCGGCCCCGGTAGACGTGACCGCCGATGACCGAGCAGCCGCCGGTGTACGGGGAGTAGGTGAAGACCGGCTCGGTGTGCTTCTCGCCGGGCACACAGTGGCCGCCGTCGAACCGCTCCAGGCCCTCGTAACAGGACCAGCCGAGGTTCATCCCGCCCTGGCCGGGCGGGAGATGGTCGATCTCCTCCCAGCGGCCCTGGCCGACGTCGCCGATCCACATCGAGCCGTCGGCGCTGTCGAAGGAGAACCGCCACGGGTTGCGCAGCCCGTACAGCCAGATCTCGGCGCGGGCGCCCGGGGTGTCGACGAACGGGTTGTCGTCCGGGACGCAGTAGGCGAGCGGGGCACAGGCGCGGCGCACGTCGAGGCGCATGACCTTGCCGAGGAGGGTGTCAAGGCGCTGCCCGGCGCGCAGGGGGTCCGCGGAGCCGCCGCCGTCGCCGATGCTCCAGTACAGGTTGTCGTCGGGGCCGAACGCGAGCTGGCCGCCATTGTGATTGCTGTACTCGGCGTGCGGCTGGGAGAGCAGGACCTCCAGGCGGGACTCGTCGAGCCGGTAGCGGGCGAGAGTGACCGCGCCGTCGGGCGGTGCCGTGTACGCCAGGTACAGGTGATGGCTGACAGCGAAGTCGGGCGGGACGGCGATGCCGAGCAGGCCGCGTTCGTTGCCCGATTCGTCCACGGCCGACGTGATGTCGATCAGCGGCTCCCGGGCCAGACCGGTGTCCGGGTGGTAGACGCGTACGGTGCCGGACTTCTCGGTGATGAACAGCCGGTCCGTGCCGTCGTCGGGGGCGACGAGGGCGGTGGGCCGTCTCAGCCCGGAGGCGACCTGGGTGGTGGTCGCATGGAGCGACGGCAGGGGCACGGGCGAGGCCGTCGCTGTGGGGGGAGCCGCCGCGAAGGACTGGGTCCCGGCGACGGGCGGCAAGGTGAGGGCGGTCAACAGGAGGGGCAGCAGAAGAGGCCAGGTCCAGCGGCATCGTGACATATCGGCTCCAGAGGCGGAGCGCGCCGGTGCGCCGGGGCGCGAACGGCCCGGCGCACCGACACGGTCAGCGGAAGTTCACATCACTGCAGAGGAAATACGTCTGGTCCATGTGCGAGGCCTGCCAGACCGTGTAGACGACATGGCGACCGCTGTAACCTGACGTGCTCACCGGGATCGAGTAGTTCTGGCTGGGCGCGTACTTGCCGGTGCGGGCCACCAGTTCGAGGTCGCTCCAGCGCAGCGGCTGGGTGGTGGGGTCGAAGCCCTGCCGGGTGACGTAGACCAGGAAGTAGTCCGCGCCGTGACTGGCCTGGTCGTACAGCTTGACGTCGAAGCTGGCCCCGACGTCCTTGGTCTTCCACGGGCCCACGGCGTCCAGCGAGTTGTAGCGGCCGCCCTCGGTCCGGCCGCCGCTGCACAGCTGTCCGTCAGGGACGACCGCCTGGAAGTTGCCGCCGGAGCCGTTGCGGTACAGGCCGTTCCAGTTCCACATGGCGTTGGGGTTGGCCTGCCACGCCTGCCAGCACATGGGGTCCTCCTGGGCCATGGCCGGATTCTGGAAGTCGCTGCCCCAGCGCAGCCAGCAGCCGTAGTTGCGCGATCCCGGGTCGACGACCGACCCGTGGGCCACGGCGGTGCCGCTCCAGGGGATCAGGCTGAGCAGCACCGCGACGAAGGTGCTCAGGACGAGCGGCAGACGGCCTCGCGACAGACGACGACGCGGCAGAGGGCGCCGCACGCTAGGAACATGTGCATGACAATCCATGATCTCCTTCTTTCCGTGGGGGAATGTTGGATCCCTGTGGGGGGTCGTTCGCATGCCGCTGTCACGGATCGACGCAGGTGACCGAGCCGATCGGCAGGTTGTTCCCGGTGGAGGCGGCGGTGAAGCCGAACGTCACGGTGCCGTCCGGCGGGATGCGGCGGTTGTGGTCGACGTTCTTCACCGTCACCGCGCCGTCGGAGCCGGTGCCGGTGGCCAGGGTGCCGTTCCAGACCTGGTTGATCTTGGTGCCGGCGCCCGGCTGCCAGCGCACGGCCCATCCGTCGCGCGCGGTGGTGTTGTGGTTCATCACCTCGACGGAACCCTGGAAGCCGCCGTTCCAGTAGTTCGTCACCTTGTAGAGGGCCATGCACCCGGTGTGCGGGTCGGACGGGGTCGGCGTAGGCGTAGGCGTAGGCGTCGGGGTGGGGGTGGGGGTGCTCCCCGAGCCGCGGATACCGGTCACCTCGCCGTTGCCGCCGTCGAAGACGATGTCGGAGCAGGAGAAGAAGTTCTCCTGGCTGTCCGACCGCACCCACTGGATGAACATCATCGCGTCACCGGAGCGGCCCGATGGCAGCTTCACGTCCCAGTAGTAGTGACCGGACTCGCTGCCCACCGCGCCGGACTGCGGCGGGTCGGTGACGGTCTGGACGAGCTCCAGGTCACCCCAGCCCAGCGGCTTGGTGGGGGAGTAGCCGGGCTTGGAGACGTACACCCGGAAGTCACCGGGGTGCGCGGCCCAGTTGCTGTGCTTGATCCTGATCGTCGACCCGGAGGTGAGGTGCGTCCGGGGCCAGTCGGCGCGGGCGGCGTTGTAGCCGGTGAAGTTGTACGGGGAGCGGTCACCGGCGCTGCACAGCTTACCGTCCGGGACGTAACCCGGGCCGCGTCCGCCCGCGTTGGAGTCGAGCACGGCGAACCAGTTGTACAGCGCGTTGGAGCCGCTCTCCGCGAGCGCCGCCTTGCACGCCGGGTTCGTCGGGTCGAGCGCGCCGGTGCCGGTCCTGGCGTCCAGATAGCAGAGGTAGGTCCGCGAACCGGGCGTCATCGTCACACCGTGCGCCTGCGCGCCGTGCTGACCGACCAGGACCAGACCGAGCCCGCCGATCAGGGTGGCCAGCGCCGCCAGTAAGGACAGTGGTCGTCTCTTGCTTCGGGCCATGGTGCCTCCAGTGGTGGTGCGTGAATGGGAGCGCTCCCATTCACCGGATTGGGTCGGGACTGTAGGAGGCTGGCGTGTCTCTGACAACCCTGATATCGCGCCAATCCGTTGCGCGGAATCCCGGGGCGTGGGCCGGGGGCCGGAGTCCGGGGTCCGGCCATGGTCGACGACGCGACGGGCGGAAGGGGAGCGGGCGCCGCCCCTCCCGGCACGAGGATGTCCACCGCCCGGCAGGGTGCTTCACGCGGCCTTGGACAGGGTGGACCGGTCCGGGCTCGGCGCGTGCTGGGCAGGTGTCACGGGGGTGGTCATGGCTTCTCGGCCGTCGTGGCTCGGCCAGAGGAGGAGGGCGCCGATCGCTCCCGCTCCGGCAAGGACCGCGAGGACGGACCAGGCCAGGGTGAAGCCCGCGCTCGTGCCGAGCCGGCCCGCGATGGGGTAGGTGACCAGCCAGGCCAGGTGCGACAGGGAGAACTGGGCCGCGAACGCCTCGGGGATCGCGTTCCGTGCGACGGAGGCGCGCAGGACCTTGCCGGTCGGCGTGATGATCAGTGCCATGCCGATGCCGATCACGGTCCAGATGATCGCCGTACCGGTCCATGTGGTCAGGCCGGCCGCGGTGAGCGTCACCGCGGCGGTCGTGCCGCCGACGAGGACTCCGGCGCCGGTCATCATGACGGTCCGGGCAGCGATCCGGTCCAGAACGCGAGGCAGTACGAGGGCGGCCAGGAGGGTGCCGGTGCCGGAGGCGGCGAGCATCCGGGCGACGTCCGACTGCGAGCCGCCGAGCCCGTCACGGACGTGGTTGACGGTGTTGACGACGACGATCGAACCGGCCGCCGCGACCACGAGGTTGAGCGCCATGACGCCGCGCAGCCGGGGCGTCCCGAGGAAGGTCCTGATCCCGGCCGCCGCCTTGTCCCATGCCCCGGTGCGGGTACTGGGGCGGGCGTCGGGGACGCGCGTCGACAGGACGAGCAGGGCGGAGAAGAGGAAGCCGGCGGAGGTGCCCAGGAACAGCCGGTCGAAGCTCATGAACGTCAGGGCGACGGCTGCGAGCACGGGGCTGAGCAGGCTCTCCATGGTGGAGGCGACCTGGGAGGCGGACAGGGCACGCGTGTAGTCGGACTCGTCGGTGACGATGTCGGGGATGACGGCCTGGAACGTCGGGGTGAACGCCGCGGACCCGGCCTGGAGCAGGCCGATCAGGACGTAGATGTGCCAGACCTCGGTGACCAGCGGGAGTGCGAGGACCACCGCGCCGCGGACCACGTCGAGGAGGACCAGGAGCGTTCTCCGGGGAAACCGGTCGACGTATGCGGCAGCCAGCGGGGCTATGACCACGTACATGACCATCTTGACCGTCAGGGCGGTGCCGAGGACCATGCCCGCGCGCGGTCCTGCGAGGTCGTAGGCGAGCAGTCCGAGGGCCACTGTGGTCAGCCCGGTGCCGAAGAGGGCGATGACCTGGGCGCCGAACAGGTGGCGGTAGTCGCGGATGGCGAACAGACGCATGGCGGGCTCCTTCCGTGTCCATGCGGCGGGGCGCGGCCCCGGGGTGGAGGCCGTGCCCCGCGAGTACAGGCGGGCTTGTCGCTACGCACCGGTGCCGCTCCCCGGTGTGAGGCCGGCGAGCAGGTTGAAGGCGCCGGTGAGGATGTTGAGGGCGACGACGCCGACGACGCCGACGACGCCGACGAAGTCGGCTGTCGCGCGATCTCCTCTTCGTTCACTCCTAGGGCGCCCCATGGCCCGGCTGAGCTGGAGGTAGCCGCCCAGTACGGCCGGTGAGTGCGCCATCGTGGAGACCATGTCAACGGCATCGCCCACCTCGCCGCCGCCGACCGCCGTGTCGGGTGTGAGGGGGTCAGGCGGGGCATGACGCTCCTTCCGGTGGGGGATGTGCGTTCACGCGGTCGGCGTGGTTCGTGCTCAGTGGTGTGCGTGGGCGCCGTGGGGGTGGTGGTGGCCGCTGTGCTCGGGTGCGGCGTGGGGTGCCGCGTCCGGGCGGGGCGTGGTCGCGGCGGTCCGCACCGTGAACTCAGCCGTTCGTACGACGCCGTTGTGCTGGAAGTCCAGGTACAGGCGGTAGGTGCCGGCCGTGGGCGCGACCGCCATGAACGCGATCTCGGGTCCCGGTGCGGTGGTGCCGTCACCCGGTTCGCCCTCCGGGTGCACGTGGAGGTAGCCCAGGTCGCCGACCCGCAGGGCCACGAGGTGCCCGTACGCGGCCAGATAGGGCTGTAGGTCGGTGACGGGCCGGCCGTTCCGGCTGACGGTGAGGGTCAGTTCGCTCGCCTCGCCGGGCAGGAGTTCACCGTCGAGCGCGACGGTGTACTCGCCGATCCGTGCGGTACCGGTGGCCTCGGGGAGCGGCTTCGGGTCGTACGACCCGGCGACCGCGACGTCGATTCCCAGCGTCATGGTCGCGTCGTGGCCGACCGGGTGGACGTCGGTGAAGAACCTCCAGTCCCCTGGCTCCAGGGCCAGTTCGACGCTCCAGGTGCCCTTCTCGTCCCGCACCGGGTGCACGTGCTGGAATCCGGCGGTGTCGCGCCGGACGGCGATGAAGTGCAGCTCCTTCTCGTGCTCGGCCTTGAACTCGGTCACCGGCCGCCCGTCGGGGCCGATCACCCGGAAGCCGACCGGCTGCGCGCCGGCGGCGAGGATCGTCGAGTCCAGCTCAAGCGTGTACCCGCTCTCGGAGACCGACAGCCCACCGGGCCGCGCTCCGCCGTGAGCGCCGTGGCCGGTGTGAGCACCGTGGCCGGTGTGAGCACCGTGGTTCATCTGGCCGTGGCCGGTGTGGTTCGTCATGACATCTCCCAAGGTGTGATGCGCCTCCCGGCGTCGTCCGCGCCGGGCGTTGATCACGAAGATATACCCCCGGGGGGTATATGGCTACCCTGATGACGCAATCCCGGAGAGCTTGCCGAAGGGGACCCACACCAGGCACGCCTCGCCTGATCACCCCGGTTACCAGGCTCACTTCATGCCGGAGGCGCGATGAAGTAGGTGGCCTGAGAAAATGCTGAGAGAGGTCACCGCGACCTGTTACATCGAGCCCCTGCGCACCGGCGGCTCCGTGCCCGGCGTCGTCGAGGCCGACGATCTCGGTACGTACGTCGTCCCGCATCCGCCGCTGCGGCTCGACACGGCCGAACCGCTTTCCCGCCCGCAGCAGTAGCGACTCCAACACGTCGTCCCACGGGCCTACTTCAACATCGCTCTCCGTCTCCTGGCTGGCTGGCTCAACGCGGCCCGATCGGGTGAGTCACGAACCACCGCCAACCTGTCGGGGCATCAACCCGTCAGGCTCCAAAAGGGCGGCGTCGGCGGGGGCCAGGGCCGGGAAGCCGGAACTGTTTCCGCACCCCCCTTTGCCGCCGCGTGGGCCGTCATGGCGGCGAAACAGTGGGCCGCCTGTGCTGGCCCACCGGCGAGGACGGAGGCCCTCCAGGGTCAAGTTACGCACTCTGTGCGAGCAGGCGCGCACTACGACCATAGTGCGCGCTTCTTATACGCCTACCCACACCACTTAGGCGATTCTACATTGCCGTACAGGTGAATCCCGGCCCCACGGAGGCGGCTCCGAGAAAGCTGCGGGACACGTGCCGTCGGCCGGCGGGATACGGCGTCTCCGTCTTACTGCCTCGCGGGACCACGCGAATCCAGCAACGTTCCCTACCGGTAGGCCCTTCCGAAATCGCGGGGCCGCTGCCGTGCAATCGCACAGACAGAGGAGGAGACCGCAATGACGGATTACGCCACCGTACGTGGGAAGGTCGTGGAGGAGCATTGGGTCGATGTGGACGGAACCTCGACGAGATACCTCGAGGCCGGGGCGGGGAAGCCCGTCTTGCTGCTGCCCGGTGAGGGCAGTGTGGCCGAGCAGTGGTACCCGGTCCTCG
The DNA here is from genome assembly GCF_053591415.1 of Streptomyces sp. NPDC003032. Classification (NCBI taxonomy): domain Bacteria; kingdom Bacillati; phylum Actinomycetota; class Actinomycetes; order Kitasatosporales; family Streptomycetaceae; genus Streptomyces; species Streptomyces sp. NPDC003032. Next base: position 198,463 of record NZ_JBSFTT010000016.1, read on the forward strand.
AAGGTCTCGGCCACAGCCATCGAGCCATCGCCGTGGACTTGCCAGGGTATGGCTACACCGAACCACTCTTCGGCGACAACGACCCTGCGGAACTGGCCCTCTTTGCATGGAGGTTCGCCCAAGAAATCGGTGTGGAGAGTGTTGCGGTCGTAGGCCACTCACTGGGCGGCGCCGTGGCCGTCCACATGGCCCTCCAACGTCCGGGGAAGTTGACGTCCTTGTCGCTCGTCAGCTCCGCCGGTATGGGGCGCGCCATCAACCCGGCAATGATGGCGCACGCTCTCACCCCTCTGGGGGACCTGACGAGGTGGCTGGTTCCTGTGATTCCCTTCGGACCGGAATTACTCGTGAAGACGATCGGGCTGCTGGGCACTTGCCGCACTTGGCGCATACCTCGTCCTTGGTGGCGCAGTCAGTTGAAGGCCGTCCGCTCGCCTGAAGGTCTGCCCACCACACTGCGCTCGATCCGCGCTTCGGTGGGGCCGCTGGGCCAGAAAAACCCTCTCCTCGGGCGGCTCTCGGAATTGCCCATTCCAGTTCTGGTGGTCTGGGGCGTCCAGGACGTCGTACTGCCTTTCTGGCAGGGAATCCACGCCCGCCGGCACTTGCGCCGCGGTGAGCTGAGGCTGTTTCCCTGCGCCGGGCACCTGATGCCGCTGGAGGCCGCCGACCAGTTCCTGGCCGTCCTCCGCCCCTTCCTTGACCGGGCCGGCGTCGGCGTGCCGGAAGAGGAGCGCTGACCATGAGCGACACGGCTGATGTCATCGTGGTCGGCGCAGGGCTGGCCGGACTGGTCGCGACGCTCGAGCTGACGCGTGCCGGGCGGCGGGTGGTCATCGTCGAGCAGGAGAACGAACGCAACCTCGGCGGACAGGCCTTCTGGGCAGAGGGCGGCCTGTTCCTGGTCGACAGCCCCGAACAGCGGTTGGCGGGGATCAAGGACTCTCCTGAGCTGGCCATGTCCGACTGGCTGTCCTCGGCCGGGTTCGACCGTACGGACGAGGACCGGTGGGCCCGTAAGTGGGCCGAGGCGTATGTGCACTTCGCCGCCGGCTACAAGCGCAGCTACCTGTACCAGCTCGGGCTGCGGCTGCTGCCCGTCGTCGGGTGGGCGGAGCGAGGAAAGGGCACCGCGACCGGTCACGGCAATTCCGTCCCCCGGTTCCACTACACCTGGGGCGCCGGCCCCGAGGTTGTACGGGTGTTCCGTGACCCGGTTCTGGCCGCCGCCGCGCGAGGGCAGGTCACCTTCAAGTACCGGCACAGGGTCGACGAACTCATCCTTGAGGGGGGCTCCGCAGTCGGTGTGCGGGGCGCGGTGCTTGAGCCTTCGCAGGGGCCACGGGGAGCTCCCTCCTCACGGAAGGAGATCAGGAAGTTCGAGATGCGCGCACAGGCGGTGCTCATCGTTTCGGGCGGTATGGGCGGCAACCCCGAACTGGTCCGCGCTCACTGGCCGGTCGACCGCCTCGGCCCTGTGCCAGCCTCGATGCTCACAGGTGTGCCGGCGCACGTTGACGGGCGGATGCTTGGGATCACGGAGGATGCCGGCGGCTCAGTGGTCAACCTCGACCGCATGTGGAACTACCCCGACGCTCTGAAGAACTGGTCGCCCATCTGGCCCGGCCATGGGGTACGCGTCATCTCCGGTCCGTCACCGCTGTGGCTTGACGCCACCGGGCGACGGTTGCCTCCGCCGTTGTTTCCCAGTCATGCGGCCATGCACACGCTGCGGCACATCACGCGGGCCGGTCAGGACCACTCGTGGTTCATCATGACCCAGACGATCCTGGACAGGGAGTTCGCACTCTCGGGATCCGAGCAGAATCCCGACCTCACCGGCAAGAACGCCCCGTTGCTGCTCCTACGGCTGAAGAAGAGCACGATGGGGCCGGTCCGTGCGTTCCTTGAACGTGGCGAGGACATCGTGATACGCCCGACGCTGGCTGCGCTGGTGAAGGAAATGAACAAACTGACCCCTGAGGCACCGCTCGAATACGCGCGTGTCGAGCGGGAGGCGGTGGCCCGCGACCGGCAGACAGTCAACGCCTACTACAAGGACATGCAACTGATGTCCGTGCGCAATGCCCGCACGTACCTGCCGGAGCGGCTCCTGCGGATCGCCGCCCCCCACCGCCTGCTCGACCCCTCACACGGCCCGCTGATCGCCGCACGCCTGCACCTGCTCATCCGCAAGACTTTGGGTGGAGTGCAGACCAACTTGGACGCGCAGGTTCTACGACCGGGCGGAGCTGCCTTCGACGGCCTGTACGCGGCCGGTGAAGTGGCCGGGTTCGGTGGCGGAGGAGTGCACGGATACAACGCCCTGGAGGGTGGCTTCCTCGGTGGCTGCGTCTTTTCCGGCCGGACAGCTGGCCGAGCGCTCGCCCGAGACCTCGCATGACCCGTCGTACCGCCCTCTTCTGAGCACCTGCCAAGCCCAACTGGCGAGGTGGACTCACGAACCCACAGCAGCAGTGGGTAAGGCGTCGGTCGACGTGGCCACCCGCTGACGTTGTCCTTGATCCCCGATTCTCCGAAAAGAGGACAAGATGGCTGACCTTCAGCAGTCACACCGGACTTTCTCCCCGCAGCACATGGGAGTGCAGGCAACCAGCGGCATGCCGTTCCGCAAGTACGCGCCCTACAAGCCGATCGGGCTGGCCGACCGGACTTGGCCGAGCCGACGGCTGACCGAGGCGCCCCTCTGGGGCAGCGTGGACCTCCGGGACGGCAACCAAGCTCTCATCGACCCGATGGACGTCGCCCGCAAGCGCAGGATGTTCGATCTCCTGGTGTCCATCGGCTTCAAAGAGATCGAGGTCGGCTACCCTGCCGCGTCCCAGGACGAATATGACTTCGTCCGGCATCTGATCGAGACTGATGCCATTCCCGACGACGTCATCATTCAGGTTCTCACCACCATCCGCACCGACGCCCTCAAACGCAGCGTCGACGCGGTCCGCGGTGCCCGCAAGGCGATCGTGCAGTACATCATTCCGACCTCCGTGGCCCAGCGCCGGGTGGTCTTCCGCGCCAGCCGCGAAGAGATGCTGGCCATGGCCCTCGAAGGTGCCCGGCAGGCAGTGCGCTTGCAGGAGACGACACCGGAGACCGAGCTCTTCCTGTCCTTCGTCCCCGAGTCCTTCACCCAGACGGAACCCGACTTCGCCCTGGAGATCTGCAATGCGGTGCAGGAGTACTGCGCCCCCCGCACCGACCGCACGCTGCGGATAGCCCTGCCCGCAACAGTGGAGACATTCCCGCCGCACGAGTTCGCGGACCGTATCGAGTACATGAGCCGGGAGTTGGCGCACCGGGACCGCACCATCCTCGCCCTGCATCCGCACAACGACCGCGGCAGCGCCATCGCCGCGACCGAGCTGGCACTGTTGGCCGGTGCCGACCGCGTGGAAGGTTGCCTGTTCGGAAACGGCGAGCGCACCGGCAATGTCTGCTTGCCGACCCTGGCGATGAACCTCTTCTCCCAGGGCATCGACCCCATGCTCGACCTGCGTGACCTGGACGGTATACGGCGCGTGGTGGAGGACTGCAACCAACTCCCGGTCTCCAGCCGCCACCCCTGGGTGGGTGAGTTCGTGTACACCTCCTTCGCCGGCACACACCAGGACGCCATCGCCAAGGGACTCAAGGCCCGCGAGGAAGAGGACGCCGACGCCTTCTGGGACGTGCCCTATCTCCCTGTCGACCCGCGCGACATCGGCCGCAGCTATCAAGCCCTCATCCGCATCAACACCCAGTCAGGCAAGGGCGGCATCGCGCACCTCCTGCGAAGCACACAAGGTGTGGTCCTGCCCAGAAGGCTGCAGATCGACTTCGCGCACGTCATGCAGAAGTTCTGCGAGGAGCAGGGCGGTGAGGTCGGCGCGGACAAGCTCTGGCAGATCTTCGTGGACCGGTATGTCACACCCGGTACGGAGCCAGTGCAGGAAGGCACGGCGGACGATCCGACAGCGGTCTTCGACCTCGACCGACGCTCCGGTGACTGGCGTGAGCCGGCTCAGCTCCTGCTCGCCGCCCTGTGCATACCGGCTACGGTGCAGGACGTCATCGTCGACCGGCTCGAGGGACGCACCGACTGCGTCGCCTTCTGCGAAATCATGCTGGGTGCAGGCACGCATGGTCTGTGGGGGGTGGGCATGCACAAGGACGAGGCTGAAGCCGTCCGAAGCGCGGTGCTGACGGCGGCCCGGCGTGCCCGGCCCGAGGAGCCACAGACGCAAAGCAGTCCGGCCGCGTCCCCGAAGACGCCTGCCACCTGAGTGACCCGGAGCCCTGCGTGTCTGGTGGTGTGCGTCCACTTCGCAGACACGTGGGGCCTACCCGGCAAGCCGTATCGCGAGTCGCTCCGCCCCAAGCCAATGCAGGACTCCGAACCGACATCGCGCAGGGCGAACGCGGTTGTCGGCAGCCCTCTTCACATCTCTGCGTTCGTTCCGCAGGAGTAGGCGTCTCTGCGAGGGACAGCACGCATCCGAATGCCACTTCAGCTCAGGATCAATAACGTTCGACCGGAGGGAAAGCGATGGGTAGGACACTCGCGGAGAAGGTCTGGGACGACCATGTCGTCCGGCGCGCCGAGGGCGAGCCCGACCTCCTCTACATCG